>NZ_RZQY01000174.1:0-9826 GCF_003998575.1 Mesorhizobium sp. M7A.F.Ca.CA.001.10.2.1
CGGCTACTATCTGATCGGCGGCGCCTTCGCCGTTGCCGTCAGTTTCCTCGTCCTGGCGCTGCTGCCAGCGGATTTTCTCGATCGTTTCTGGCGCCGGCGCCTGCCGTTGTTTGCCCTCAGCGACGCCACCCGCGCCGCCATCAGCCTGCTATCCTTCGCCGGCTTTGCAATTCTTATCGCCGCCGGCTTTTTCGGCAGCCGCGACCCACTTTCCAATCCTCTGCCACTGGTGATCTGGACACTGTTGTGGGCCGGCGTCACGCTGCTGCAGGGTGTCTTCGGCGACCTCTGGTCATGGCTCAACCCCTGGTATGGAGCATGGCGTCTCGCCTCGCGCCTGTTCGGGACCAGGGATCACGGAGCATGGCGCCTGCCCGGATGGGTCGGCTGCTGGCCGGCTGTCATCCTGTTCTTCGCCTTCGCCTGGTTCGAACTCATCGATCCGGCGCCCGACGATCCGGGGCGGCTGGCCTTGGCCGCCGGCCTCTACTGGCTGTTCTCTTTCCTCGCCATGCTGGCGTTCGGCTATCGCGGCTGGAGCCGCAGCGGTGAATTCCTGACGGTTTTCTTCTCGATGGTGGCGCGCTTCGCCGTGGCCGAACGCAACCAAGACGGCCGGCTTGGCCTGTGCTGGCCCGGCGCCAAGCTGCTGACGGCGCAGCCCCTGCCGGCCAGCGGCATCGCCTTCCTGCTGCTGGCCCTGTCGTCGGTGTCCTTCGACGGCCTGTCGAAGACCTTCTTCTGGCTCGGCCTGTTCGGCATCAACCCGCTCGAATTTCCCGGCCGCACCGCGCTGATCGGCAGCGGCACTTGCGGGCTGATCCTGACATTCGCGCTGCTGGCGGCGGTGTTCCTGCTTGCCGTCCGGCTCGGCCAGCGTCTTGCCGGCAGCGATCACACGCTCGGCCAGGCCGCAGGCCTGCTGGTGTGGTCGATCGTGCCAATTGCGCTTGCCTATCACGTTGCGCATTATCTGACGGCGCTGCTCGTCGACGGCCAGTATGCGCTTGCGGCACTGTCCGATCCGTTCGCGCTGGGCTGGAACCTGTTCGGCACCGCCGACATGCAGATCGAGGCCGGCATCGTTGCGGGGGCGGACTCTGCGTGGTGGCTGTGGAATATCCAGGCCGGCGCCATCATCCTGGGCCATGTGCTCGCCGTCCTCGTCGCTCACGGCTTCGCCTGGCGCCTGCACCCACAGCCCTCCCGCGCGGCACTCAGCCAGTTCCCGCTCACCTTGCTGATGATCGCCTACACCGTCTTCGGCCTCTGGTTGCTTGCCACGCCGACTGTCGGATGAGAAAAGGCGACCAGCATGCCTTCGGGGAAAGCCCGCTTGCCACGTCGGGGCTTTGGTGATTTAGTTTGTACACATGCGATTTTTTGCCTCGTTACAGCCAGTCAAAACTCAAAAACAGGGGAACTGCCGTGACTGACAAGAATGGGTTTTTCGATCTCTCCAGATCCACGCTCACCCGCCGCACGGCGCTGAAGGGTCTGGCCGCCGGCGCCGGCCTGGGCCTGGCCCCCGGCTACGTCCGCTATTCCCAGGCGCAGAGTTCGGCGCCGATCAAGATCGGCTTCCAGTCGCACCGCACCGGCATCGGCGCCGCCTATGGCCGCTGGTACGAGAAGACCACGGCTGCCGCGGTCAAGGCGATCAACGCCGCCGGCGGCATCAACGGCCGTCAGGTCGAGGTGATCATCGAGGATGACGGCACCGATCCCGGCCGTGGCGCCGAGGTGGTCGGCAAGTTCGCCACCCAGCACAAGACCGACATCGTCTTCGGCACGCTGTTCTCGCATGTCGTCATTGGCTCTGCGCCCGCCGCCGGCGAAAACAAGATGCCCTATTTCGTCGTCAGCGAAGGCCATCACGTCGCCTCGACAAAGCTGAACCGCTATGTCTTCCAGCCCGGCATCACCGACGTGAAGAGCCAGATCCAGTCGATGGCGCCGTGGATCGCGGCCAATGCCGGCAAGAAGGTGACGCAGATCTTCCCCGATTTCGCTTTCGGCTACGACCATCGCGACTACCTGCCGCCGGCACTGAAGGCGCAAGGCGGCGAGGTCATCGCGCAGATCGCCATCCCGCCGACGGAATCGTCCTTCACCAAATACTTCCCGCAGATCCCGGCCGAGACCGAGGTGATCTACCACGTCATGGTCGGCCCGGCCGTGCTCACTTTCGTCAAGGAGCTCGGCGAATTCTACGGCTCCAACCGACCGCAACTGTTCGGCTTCATCGATTCGCTCGAGGCCACCGACATCAACAGCCCCGGCCTCGAATTCCTCGACGGCAGCCATTTCTGGGAAGGCTCGCCGCGTTATGCGCAGGCCAACGATTCCGAAGCGCAGAAGGCCTACCGCACCGCTGTCGGCATCGATGACAATGGCGCTGCCGTCGGCGATCCCAAGGATGTCTCCACCGCAGCCCACATGTTCGGCTGCTGGGAGACGCTCTATGTCGTCAAGAAGGCAATGGAAGACGCCGGCTACAAGGGTCCGGAAGACCGCGCCAAGCTGGTCGAGGCGACCGAGGCACTGACCGAGTTCGCCGAAGGCCCGCAGCATCCGCAGGGGCCAAAAACCTTCAACGGCAAGATCCACCAGTGCTTTGGTATCCAGAACATCTCCAAGGTCGAGGGCGGCAAGCTCAAGGTCGTGCACAAGACCAAGATCGAGGACGGGCTTTACGAGGCCGAGGGAGATTATACGACGCAGGCGCTGTGAGTTTGGCATTCCAGCAAGCGCCTGCCAGCGTGTAACCGATGCACTTTGGTCCCCACCTCCTCCTCGCCGCTCTCGAAGGCCTCGTCACCTCGTCAGTGCTAGCCCTGACGGCGCTCGGCCTGTCGCTGGTGTTCGGCGTCATGCGGGTGGTCAATGTCGCGCATGGCGAGTTCTTCATGCTGGGCGCGGTGCTCGCCTGGGCGATCACCACGGCCATCGGCGGTCACCCTGCGCTCGGCTTCCTGGCGGCGCTGGTGATTGCCCCGCTGATCGTCGGCGCCATTGCGCTGGTCGCCGAACGGCTGGTGCTGCGCCGGCTCAATTACAATCCGGAAGCCACCATCGTCGCCACCATCGGCATGCTCTACATCATCCAGCAGCTGGCGCTGACTTTCTATGGCCCGGAGGCTCGGCCGGTCGAGCCGCCGTTCAGCTACCGCATCCTTTTGCCGTGGTTCGGCTATTCCGGCTACAAACTGTCTGTTATCGCCGCTTCCGCGCTGCTGCTCACCGCGACATGGCTGGTGCTGACGCGCACCAGGATCGGCCTCGTCATGCGCGCCACGCAGTATGACAGCGAAACCGCACAGGCCTTCGGCATCCCTGTCGGCCGTGTCTATGGCGGCGTCTTCGCGCTCGGTGCCATGCTGGCGGCCATTGCCGCGGTGCTGATCGTGCCGATCAGCCAGGCGCATTATCTGATGGGACAGGATCCGCTGCTGCTCTCCTTCATCGTCGTCATCATCGGCGGCCTCGGCTCGCTGCGCGGCACGGTCGTCGCCGCCGTGCTGATCGGCCTCTCCGACGGCATCATCTCGATGTTCTTCTCGCCGACGCTGGCCAAGATCATTGCCACGCTGCTCGTCGCCATGGTGCTGGTGTTCCGCCCGCAAGGCCTGTTCGGGACGGCATCGCGATGAGCGAAGCTTCGCCGGCAAAAGCCTATGCCCTGCATCTCGGCGTCATCGCCCTGCTCTTCGTGCTGAGCTTCCTGCTGCCGGACTACTATCACGGCCTGCTTGCCCGCATCATGGTGCTGGCGGTCTTTGCCATGGGCTACAACATGCTGTTCGGCTATGTCGGCCTGCTCAGCCTCGGCCATGCGATGTTCTTCGCCGCCGGGCTCTATGGCGCCGGCCTTGCCGTCATCCAGCTCGGCTGGAGCGTACCAGCGGCATTCGCCTCGGGCCTCGGCTGTGGTGTTGTTGTTTCACTCGTGATCGGCCTGCTGGCGTTGCGCACCACGGGCGTCGCCTTCATGATCGTCACCATGATGTTCGCTCAAGTGTTCTACCTCCTCATCCTCTACTTCGCGACTTGGACCGGCGGCGACCAAGGCATGGTCGTGCCGCAGCCGGCGCGGGTGCTCAGCTTTGGCGCTACATCGCTCGAACTCACCAATCCGACGGTGCGCTACATGACAGCGCTGGCGCTGTTTTCCATCGTGCTGCTCGTCACATTGGCCATCGTCCGCTCCCGCTATGGCCGCGTGCTGGTCGCCATCCGCGAGAATGAGGAGCGCACGAAGATGCTCGGCTACGATACGTTTTCGAACAAGCTCGCCGCCGTCGTCATCTCCGGCATCATCTGCGCGGCCTCGGGGGCCGCCTATGCGCTGCTGTTCGGCTATGTGTCGGATCGAGCTTCGCGTCGGTGCAGTATTCGATCCTGCCGCTGCTGTGGGTGCTGCTGGGGGGTGCCGCGACGACGCTCGGACCGCTGATCGGCACGCTGTTCATGTACTATGTCATTGATATCACCAGCGGCTACACCTCCGCCTATCTGCTGATCGTCGGCATCGCGCTGATCCTGCTGGTGCTGTTTTTCCCGAAAGGCATTCTGGGCAGCATCCGCCAGCGCTGGCTCGGGTGGCTGCCATGATGCCGCTTTTGACCACCAAGGGCCTGTCGCGCAATTTCGGTGGTCTGCGCGCCGTCGACAATGTCGATTTCGCGCTGATGCCGGGCGAGATCCGTGCCGTGATCGGCCCCAACGGGGCGGGGAAGACCACCTTCGTCAGCCTGGTCAGCGGCCGCATCCAGCTGTCTGCCGGCATGATCGTCTTCGACGGCGCCGACATCACCAATCTGCCTGCCTATGTCAGGGTGCGCAGGGGCATCGCCTACACCTTCCAGCTCACCAGCGTCTATGCCAACCTGTCCGTTTACGCCAACGTCGCGCTGCCCGCGCAACTGACGCAGCGGCATGGCAGTCATTCCAAGAGCGCGATACAGGCCGCTGTCATGACCGCACTGGAACGCACCGGCCTGGCCGATCGTGCCCACATGCCGGCGGGCCAATTGTCCTACGGCCATCAGCGCCTGTTGGAAGTGGCGATGGGCCTCGCACTGAAGCCGCGCCTGCTGATCCTCGACGAGCCGACGCAAGGGCTGGCCGACAGCGAGATCGACAATTTCATCACCCTGGTGCGCGAGATCGCCAAGAACGCCACCGTGCTTCTGATCGAGCACAACATGCCTGTCGTCATGCAACTCGCCGACCGCATCACCGTCTTCAATGCCGGCAAGATCCTGGCCGAAGGCACCCCCGAAGCGATCCGCGAGAACGCGGCGGTGCAGGAAGCCTATCTGGGGACCGCCCCATGACCGAGGCAAAGTCCGAGGCGCTGACCATCTCTGGACTGGACTGCTACTATGGCGAGGTCCAGGTGCTCTATGGCCTCGACCTGGTGCTGAACAAGGGCGAGGTGCTGTGCCTGTTCGGCCGCAATGGCGCCGGCAAGACGACGACGCTGAAAGCCATCATGGGACTGGTTCCCTCAAGCGCCGGCTCGATCAGGCTCGATGGCCAAGAGTTGACTGGTCTGCCGGCGCATGAAGTGCCCAAGGCCGGCGTCGCCTATGTGCCGCAGGGAAGACGGCTGTTCGCCGAAATGACGGTGGCGGAAAACATCGAGATCGGCCTGATGGCGCGCGGCAAGGGCAAGGCCGTGCGGGAAAATGTCCTCGACCTGTTCCCGCTGCTGCGCCAGCGGCTGCGGCAGCGTTCCGGCACATTGTCCGGCGGCGAACAGCAGATGCTGGCCATGGCGCGCGCGCTCTGTCTCGAACCGCAAGTGCTGCTGCTCGACGAGCCAACCGAAGGGCTGATGCCGTCGATGATCGCCAAGATCCGCGAGACGGTGTCGAAGCTGCGCGACATGGGCGTCTCGACCATCCTGGTCGAGCAGCGTGTCGATGCGGTGCTTTCGGTCGCCGACCACGTTGCCTTCATCGAAAACGGCCGCAACCGCGAGACGGTCGACGTCGAGGAGTTGCGCGCCGACCCGTCGGCGGTCCGCCGCTATGTCGGCGTCGGGTGATCAGCCGAAGAACAGAAAGCCCGCGACCAAAAATGTCGGGATCAGCACCAGCCCAGACCACAGCATGTAGCCGAAGAAGCCCGGCATCTTCACGCCGCGATGGCGGGCGATGGCGTAGACCATGAAGTTCGGCGCATTGCCGATATAGGTGTTGGCGCCCATGAACACCGCGCCGGCCGAGATCGCGGCAAGCGTCGAAGCGAACTCCGTCATCAGGTGCCGGGGGTCGCCGCCGGCAAGCTCGAAGAACACCAGATAGGTCGGCGCATTGTCGAGGAAGGACGACAATGCCCCTGTCAGCCAGAAATAGGCGAGATCGTTGGGCGTACCCGAGGGTGAACTGACAAGCGACACCAGCGGTGCCAGCGCGCCGTCATGGCTTGCCCTTAGGATGGCGATGACCGGCACGATGCAGATGAAGATGCCGGCAAACAATTTTGCCACCTCTGCTATCGGGCCCCAATTGAAGCCGTTCGCCTCCCGGTGGCTCTTGTAGGAGAGCGGAAGCGACAGCAGGGCGAGCGCCAGGATGATGGCGTCGCGCACCAGATTCTGCAGTTCGAGACTGACGCCGAACACCGAGAAGCTGACGCCGGGCTTCCAGGCCGCCGACACCAGGATGGCGCCGATCACGCCCGCCAGCAGCGGAAGGTTGGCCAGGCCGCGCAGACGCACCTTGGTATCCGGCGTCGGATCCTTGATCTTCGGCGCGCCAGCCTCGCGCCGATGCAGGATGATGTCGATGCCCAGGAAGACGGCCAGCACGGCACCGCCGACGAACAGGGTCTCGCGCCAGAGATTGGCGGTCGTCCAGAAGAAGTCGACACCTCTGAGGAAGCCGACGAACAGCGGCGGATCGCCAAGCGGCGTCAGCGAGCCGCCGATGTTGGACACCAGGAAGATGAAGAAGATGACGACATGGGCGTTGAACGGCCTGTTATCGTTGGCGCGGATGATCGGCCGGATCAGGATCATCGAGGCACCGGTCGTGCCTATCACCGAGGCCAGCAGCGCGCCGACCAGCAGCAGGCCTGCATTCACCAGCGGCGTGCCGTGAATGTTGCCGGCAAGGAGAATGCCGCCCGAAATGGTGAACAGCGCAAACAGCAGGATGATGAACGACATGTATTCCGTGAGCAACGCATGCAGCACCGCTTCGGTCGCTGTGGGAACACCGAAGGCAGCCGCCAGCGGCACGATCACCAGTGCGGCCCAAAGGGCCGATATCTTGCCGTAGTGATGTTCCCAAACATGAGGAAACAGCAGCGGACCGGTGGCGATCGACAACAGCAGCCCGGCAAAGGGCAGCGCCCACCACAGCGGCATCGAAGCGCCGGGCAGGCCGTGTTCCTCCGCCGCGAAAGCCTGTGCCGGGAACAGCACGGCGGCAATTATCGCAGCGCATGCAGCCAACAGGGAGATCGGATATGAAAAAGGCCCCCTCATCCGGCCGCTACGCGGCCACCTTCTCCCCGAGGGGAGAAGAGACTCGGCGCCGACGCTCGCCTTCTCCTCTCCCCTCGGGGAGAGGTCGGATTGCCCCGAATTGCCCTTCGCAATTCGGCTGGCAATCCGGGTGAGGGGGTGCTTGCCCAACGGCCGTTCAATCCGACAAAGGGTCTTCGAGCGTCACGCCGGCGTCGCGCAGGCGCTGCAGCATGGCATCGAGCGAACCGTTGAGATCGATGCCGCGGCAGGCATCGAGCCGCACTGTGGTTTTGAAGCCCTGGCTGACGGCGTCCAGCGCCGAAAAGCCGACGCAGAAATCGGTCGCCAGCCCGACCAGGGTCAGCGTGTCGATGCCGCGCTCCCGGAGGTAGCCGGCAAGGCCGGTCTGCGTCGTGCGGTCGTTCTCGAAGAAGGCCGAATAGCTGTCGATATCAGACCGAAATCCCTTGCGAATGACGAGCTCGGCCTTGGTCCAGGCCAGGCCGGAATGGAAATCCGAGCCCAGGCTGCCCTGGATGCAGTGGTCCGGCCACAGCGTCTGCTGACCATAGGGCATTTCGATCATCGTGAAAGGCTGCGCGCCCGGATGGCTGGAGGCAAAGCTGGAATGACCGGCGGGATGCCAGTCCTGCGTCAGCACGACATGGTCGGTTCGCCGGATCAGGTCGTTGACCAGTGGCACGATCTCATCGCCGCCGGCAACCGCCAGCGCGCCGCCGGGACAAAAGTCGTTCTGCAGGTCGATGACAACAAGCGCCTCGTCGGCCATGGGCTTTCCTCTTCCGTATGCAGGCTCCAGTGGAAAATGCCGCTGACGCGACCGGACGCAGAAACTTGACCAGATGGCCGGCGGCGTCAACCTCTCGCGACATAACAAATGCGTGCCGGCCGGGCCGCCGCAAACTCGGGCTTTGACAAATCCAGCGGGCTTGATATCATTTGCATACGAATGAGTTTCTCGGCTCGAACGCCGGAAATACCGGATTCGGAAAGTTCCTTCTGGAAGGCAAAGCGTGATCCGTTACGCGAAACCCACCTCGGTCGACGAAGCGCTCGCTTTGCTTGGCGAGGGCGCCTGGCGCATCCTTGCCGGCGGCACCGATTTCTATCCGGCACAGGGCAGCAAACCGTTCCGCGACAATGTTCTCGACATTAACGGCCTGGCGGCGCTGCGCGGCATTGCCGAGACGCACGACCATTTCGTCATCGGCGCGCGCACGACCTGGACCGACATCGTCCGCCATCCCTTGCCGCCGGCCTTCGATGCGCTGAAACAGGCGGCGCGTGAGGTTGGCTCGGTGCAGATCCAGAACGTCGCCTCGGTCGCCGGCAATCTCTGCAACGCATCGCCTGCCGCAGACGGCGTGCCGGCCCTGCTCATCCTCGATGCCGAGGTCGAGCTGCGCTCGGTGGCCGCGACGCGGCATCTGCCGTTGCAGGACTTCATTCTCGGCAACCGCCGAACCGCTCTGCTGCCCGGTGAGATGGTCACGGCCATCCGCGTGCCGAAGCCCAGCGGCACGTCGGCTTTCGTCAAGCTCGGCGCGCGCCGTTATCTCGTCATTTCCATCGCCATGGTGGCGGCGCGTCTGGTCGTCCAGGATGGCCTTGTCCGGCAAGCGGCGGTCGCCGCCGGCTCCTGTTCGGTGGTGGCCAAGCGGCTGGCCGGCGTCGAAGCCGCGCTGCACGGTCTGCCGGTGGACGGCGGACTCGCCGACGCGGTCCTGGCCGCGCCGATGGCAGAACTGTCGCCGATCGCCGATGTGCGCGGCAGCGCCGAATACCGGCTCGATGCGGTGCGCGAGATTGTTGCCCGCACGGTGCTCGCGGCTATGGGGCGTACGACTGGCGAAGAGGTGGCGGCATGAGCCAAAATTGGCCTGACGCGCGTGAAGCCCTGCCCGATCCGGGCAGTGCCCAGCCAGGCTTCGGCGCTGCGCGCGCCGATATCGCCTTCGAGGTCAATGGCACCGCCGTCTCGGTCAATGTGCCGCCCCTGCGCCGCCTGTCCCTGGTGTTGCGCGATGAATTGCTGTTGACCGGCACCAAGATCGGCTGCGACGCCGGCGACTGCGGCGCCTGTACGGTGCTGGTCGACGGCGATCCGGTCTGCGCCTGCCTGATGTCGGCGGCTTCCGCCGCCGGGACGGCGGTAACATCCGTCGAAGGCCTCGCCAATGGCCGGCTGTCGGCGCTGCAGGCCTCGTTCCTTGCCCATGGCGCGGCGCAGTGCGGCATCTGCACGCCGGCGCTGCTGGTCGCGGCAACGGCGTTGCTGGACAAACAGCCAAGCCCGACCGAGGCCGAGGTGCAGGATGCGCT
>NZ_RZQY01000175.1:0-9757 GCF_003998575.1 Mesorhizobium sp. M7A.F.Ca.CA.001.10.2.1
AGCTTATGAGATGAACTCCAAGGTCATTCAGGCCGCCGACGACATGGCCTCCGTGGTCTCCAAGAACATCAGGTAACGCATGATGTCGACGCCCGGCCTCCTGTCCGCATTCCGCCGCACCGCGCTCGTCCTTGCGCTGGTGACCGGCACGATGCCGGCTTTTGCCCAGGAGTCGACCAACCAATCGGCCACCCGGATCGCCAGCAATCAAGCTGGCGGCGAGGTGGTGCTTATTCCGAGCCGGGTAATCTATCCCGGCGAGACCATCAACCTGGCTGCCCTGAAACAGGTCACCCTTATCGTCGGCAAGCGCAAGCCGGAGGCGGTCGCCACGCGAGCCGAAGAACTGGATGGCAAGGTCGCCAAGCGCACGCTGCTGCCCGGCCGCTACATTCCTTCCACCGCCATCCGCGAGGCCTGGCTGGTCGAACAGGGTGCTTCCGTGCAGATCTTCTTCATCGCCGGCGGGCTGACGATCTCGGCCACCGCCGTGACGCTGCAGCCGGGAGTTGCGGGCGACCTCGTCAAGGTTCGCAACATCGACAGCGGCAAAATCCTGTCCGGCACGGTGATGGCGGACGGAACCATCCAGGTCAGCGCTTCATGATGCGCGGGCTTACCCTGATGCTGGCAGCCGTGCTTGGCCTGCAGCCGGCGCTGGCCGATGGCCTGACGTCGAAGGCCAAGCGCGAGCTCGCCGCCAAGAATGGCGGCGTCTACAGCGATCCCGAATATGATCCGGCCACCACCAGCCGCATGTTCCGGGTGTCGACCGGGCCAAGTTCGCTGCCGCCGGGCCAGGTCGCCGCGCGCATCAAGGACATCGCCCAGCTGCAGAGTTCGCGCGACAATCAGCTCGTCGGCTACGGCCTGGTCATCGGCCTTGCCGGATCGGGCGACAGCCTGCGCAACTCGCCATTCACCGAACAGTCGATCCGCGCGATGCTCGAAAATCTCGGCATCGCCACCGAAGGCGGCAGTGCGCGCGCCAAGAATGTCGCCGCCGTCATCGTCACCGCCAACATGCCGCCCTACGTGCAATCGGGCGCCCATCGAGGAGACGTCGATGTCGATGGGCGACGCGACCTCGCTTTCCGGCGGCACGCTGATCATGACGCCGCTGAAGGCGGCGGACGGCGAGATCTATGCCGTCGGCCAGGGCTCGGTCATCGTGTCCGGCTTTACCGCCCAGGGACAGGCCGAGCAGCTGACGCAAGGCGTGCCGACCTCCGGCCGCGTGCCGAACGGCGCCATCGTCGAGCGTGCTGTCCAGGCCGAGTTCGACGATCAGGCGATCCTGACGCTGCAACTGCGCAATCCCGATTTCTCGACCGCTATCCGCATCGCCGACGCCATCAACGACTACACCGGCCAGCGCTTCGGCATGCGGGTGGCGGCGGAGCGCGATTCGCGCACCGTTCAGATCAGAAGGCCGAAAGGTGTCTCGGCGGCCCGCTTCTATGCCGAGATCGAGAATTTGGTGGTCGAATCCGACACGCCGGCCCGTGTCGTGATCGACGAGCGCACCGGCACCATCGTCATCGGCAATGACGTCAAGATCTCACGTGTCGCCATCAGCCACGGCACGCTCACCGTGCGCATCACCGAAGCGCCGCGCGTCGTCCAGCCCGAGCCCTTCTCCAAGGGCGAGACCGCCATCGAACCGTTCACAGCCATCGACGCCAGCCGGCCCGACGCCCGCGTTGCCGTGCTGGACGGACCCGATCTCCAGACCCTCGTTTCCGGCCTCAACCGCCTCGGCGTCAAGCCGGATGGCATCATCGCCATCCTGCAGGGCATCAAGTCGACCGGGGCCCTGCAGGCCGACCTGGTTCTGCAATAGGCGATGCCGATGACGCGCTTCTTCTCACACCACGAAAGACACCGCACCGCTGCGATCCTGCTCGCGTCCGCCATTCTCGCGACGCTGCCCTTTGCCGGCGACACTGCGCGCGGCGAGGAGACGGTCCGCCAGGTCCTGCCGGGAGCACCGGTGGCAGCGACGCCGCAGCAATTGACGCGGGAAAAGGCGCCGGACCAAAGCGAGATCGAGCGCTTCTGCTCAAACATCGCCGACGCCGCCCGCGACCGCCGCTATGTCCTGCAGGCGGAGGAACTGAAGCAGCTCCAGGCCGGCATTGACGAGCGCATGAAAGCTCTCGATGCAAAGAAAGCTGAATACGAGACCTGGCTGAAGCGACGCGAGGTTTTCCTGGCCCGGGCAGAGGACGGCGTGGTCCAGATCTACGCCGGCATGAAGCCCGACGCCGCCGCCGAGCGGCTGGCCATCGTCAACGCCGATCTGGCTGCGGCCATATTGATGAAGCTCGATACACGCAAGGCGAGCGTCATCCTCAACGAAATGGACCAGAAGGCAGCGGCGACGCTCACCGGCATTATGGCCAGCGCAGCCCGAAGGGTAGATCCGTCATGATCCGGAAAATGCTTGTCCTGTGCGCGGTCACCATGCTGTCGGGTTGCGGAACCAACCTCAAGGAGGTCGGCAGGGAGCCGGCCCTGTCCCCGGTCGGCTCCGGCATCGATGGCGGCAGTACCGGCTCCCTCTATCGCTATCCGCAAACGCCGCCCGCGCCAGTCAAGAAATTCTCGTTGTGGGACGACCGCCAGAGCCGGCTGTTCACCGACCCGCGGGCGCTGTCCCAGGGCGACATCCTGACGGTCAAGATCAAGATCAACGATCGGGCCAACTTCAAGAACCAGAACGACAGGAGCCGCACCGCCAATCGCAAGCTCGGTTACGACCTCAGCGCGCAGTGGGACCAGTGGAGCACAGCCGGCAAGGGCGCTGGGGCTCTCAGCTCCACCACGGACACGACTGCCGACGGCGAGATCAAGCGCTCGGAGACACTTGAGCTCAATGTCGCGGCGATCGTCACCGATGTGCTGCCCAACGGCAATCTGATGATCACCGGATCGCAGGAAGTGCGCGTCAACGCCGAGCTCAGGGTGCTGACGCTCGCCGGCATCGTGCGGCCGGCCGATATCGGCGCCGAAAACACCATCCCCTACGAACGTATCGCCGAGGCCCGCATCTCCTACGGCGGACGCGGTCGCATCACCGAGGTCCAGCAGCCTGCCTACGGCCAGCAGATTCTCGACCAGGTTCTTCCGTTCTAGGATCGGAGCAGGGCGCCGTGGCAAATATCGAACAGGTTCAGCCACGCAAGGGTCCCTCCCCTGCCATCCAGGCCGGCCTGCTGCTGCTTGTGACGGCGGCCGCCATTGGCATGGGCTGGATGTCCGGCGGTTATCTCAAAGGCGTCGGCGCACCGGCGTCGGTACCGGTCGCGCCTGAGAACGAAGGCAAGATCATGCAGCCCACCGCGGCCGAGCAGCCAGGCCTGGGCCCGATGCTTGTCGTGCTGGCGCCGATCACCACCAACATCGCCTCGCCTGCCGGCACATGGATCAGGATGGAGGTGTCCGTCGTCTATGACGGGCCGCAGCCACAGGCAATGTCGGATGACATCCACCAGGATCTTCTGGCCCTGGTGCGCACCTTGAAGATGCATCAGATCGAGGGCGCCAGCGGCTACCAGCACCTGAAGGCCGATCTTGAGGAACGCGCCTCGATCCGCAGCCAGGGTCACGCCAAGCAGATTCTTATCAGGACATTGCTGCTCGAATGAGAAAGTTCCTTCTCGCCACGGCGATGATCGCGGCCGCAACGTCCGTCGCGACGGCGCAGCAACTCGATCTCGGCGGTATCGGCAAGGCCGACGGCACCACCGTAGGCTACATCATCCAGATGTTCGGCCTGCTGACCGTTCTGTCGGTGGCGCCAGGCCTGCTGATCATGGTGACCAGCTTCACCCGTTTCGTCATCGCCTTCTCGATCCTGCGCGCCGGCATCGGCTTGCAGTCGACACCGGCAAACCTCATCCTGATTTCGCTGTCGCTGTTCATGACTTTCTATGTCATGGCGCCGACCTTCGATCAGGCCTGGAACACCGGCGTCAAGCCGCTGATGGACAACCAGATTACCCAGACCGAAGCCTTCGACAAGATTTCGGACCCGTTCCGCACCTTCATGCTGCACAATGTGCGTGACAAGGATTTCGACCTCTTCGCCGACCTTGCCCGCGAGCGCGGACAGACCGTTTCGCGTGACACCGTCGACCTGCGCATCCTGGTGCCGGCCTTCATGATCTCGGAGATCCGGCGCGGTTTCGAGATCGGCTTCCTGATCGTGCTGCCATTCCTCGTCATCGACCTGATCGTCGCCACCATCACCATGGCGATGGGCATGATGATGCTGCCGCCGACAGTGGTGTCGCTGCCGTTCAAGATCCTGTTCTTCGTCCTGATCGACGGCTGGAACCTGCTTGTCGGCAGCTTGGTGCGCTCCTTCAACTGACCCTGCGGCGCCGGCTCGAAATCCCAGCAATATATTTTCGATTAACCGTCCGGTTTAGCCCTTTGGTAGGGACTTGCCCGCATATTCGCTCGCAGATGGCGGGTGATCGATTTTGAGAGATCATGGGCATGATGCCGCACCGTCATACCGGTAGAGCCGGTATGTAAAAAATACCTGTAAAATCAAGGTCCGAGTACCATGTCCAGCATCATGACGAACAGCGCCGCATTGACGGCCCTGCAGAGCCTCAACGCCACCAGCAAATCCCTCACCGACACCCAGGCCCGCATCTCGACCGGCTACAAGGTCTCGCAGGCTTCGGACAACGCCGCTTACTGGTCGATCGCCACCACGATGCGCTCCGACAACCAGGCAATGTCCACCGTTTCGGACGCTCTCGGCCTCGGCGCCTCTAAGGTCGACACAGCCTATACCGGCATGAGTAGCGCGATCGATACGATCAACCAGATCAAGACCAAGCTGGTCGCGTCCTACGGCCAGACGGACGCCTCCAAAGAAAAGACCCAGGTCGAAATCGCCGCCCTTCAGAACCAGTTGAAGGCCTACGCCGATGGCGCCACCTTCTCCGGCACCAACATGCTTTCGGTGTCCACTGCGACAGGCACCGCGGCCGACGTGAAGATTGTTTCGGCCTTCAACCGCGACGCGACCGGCGCGGCTTCGATCTCGACGATCGATGTCAATGTGGAAAGCATCAAGCTGTACGATGCCGGCGCGGCACCAACCGCCAAGGGTATTCTCGACACGGCCCGCCTCGGCACCACGGGCGCTGCTGTTGCCACGGCCTCGGCACCGACGTTGGGCGCTGCCGCAGCGGTTACCGACACCTATTCGGTTGCCTCGCTGACTATCTTCTCGGGTGGCACGGCCGCCAGCGATAGCCAGATCGCGCAGCAGATGAACGTCGTCGATGCCGCGCTCAAGGCCATGACCAACGCCGCCACCACGCTCGGCGCCGCCAAGAGCAGTATCGACCTGCAGAAGACCTTCACCTCGAACCTGATGGACTCCATCGATCGCGGTGTCGGCCAGCTCGTCGATGCCGACATGAACAAGGAATCGACCCGCCTCCAGGCCCTGCAGGTCCAGCAGCAGCTCGGCATCCAGGCGCTGTCGATCGCCAACGGTTCGTCGCAGTCGATCCTGTCGCTCTTCCGCGGCTAATCGCATCCGCCAACTTGCACTAAAATCGGGCCGCGCCAAAAGCGCGGCCCGATTTCGTTTGCTCGGACCGCGCGCAACGCTCTGTCGTTAACTCTCGAAAGGCCGCGTTTAACAGGCTGTTAACCATGTCCCGCTAATTATGGTTAACCAATAGCTTACAACGGTTGGCGAATCGGCCCTACTGGCACGATACCACGGTTGAAGCAGGCTATCCGGCATGTCTGAGCATGCCGGCCTTTGAGAAGGAGCGACTTTCTTGGCGAGTATCATGACCAACGCCGCGGCGTTAACCGCGCTTCAAAGCCTCAGCGCCACCAACAAGTCACTCGAGCAGACACAGGCCCGCATATCGACGGGCTACCGTGTCTCGCAAGCTTCGGACAACGCGGCCTACTGGTCGATCGCCACCACGATGCGCTCCGACAACCAGGCCCTGTCGACGGTGCAGGATGCACTCGGCCTCGGCGCCTCGAAAGTCGACACCGCCTACACCGGCATGAACAATGTGCTGACAACGATCGGCCAGATCAAGACCAAGCTGCTTTCGACCGTCGGCCAGACGGACGCAGCCAAGGCAAAGACGCAGACCGAGATCAAAGCGCTTCAGGCGCAGATGAAGTCGTTCGCCGATGCGGCCACCTTTTCAGGCTCGAACTTCCTAGCGGTGACCTCAAAGCAGGTTGCGGCCGCCAATGACGGCGTCCAGCCCGACTCCCAGATCGTGTCCTCATTCAATCGTTCCTCATCCGGCGCCATCTCGATCGGGACGATCGATATCGATGTCGAGAGCACCAAGCTTTTCGACTACGGCCTCGCCGCCGAGGTCAAGAATTACGGAACCCTCGATCGCCAGACGTCCATCTATTCCACGGGCGCCGCCCAGACCCTGTACGACAACGCCTATGCGGGCGTGATCGCGGGCGGAGGAACGGACATCGCCGCGAACACCGCCGGCCAGACGGCGGCGGGAGCGGTCGCCAAGGTCGACAATATCTCCGCCTACAACCTCGATATCACGGCACCAGGCATTACCGACGACATCATCACGCAGATGGTGAACAGGATCGATAACGTCATGGCCCAGCTGACCGACTCCGCCACCATCCTCGGTTCCGCCAAGAGCAGCATTGACCTGCAGAAGACCTTCACCCAGAGTTTGATGGACTCCATCGACCGCGGCGTCGGCCAGCTTGTCGATGCCGACATGAACAAGGAATCGACCCGGCTCCAGGCACTGCAGGTTCAGCAGCAGCTCGGCGTTCAAGCGCTGTCGATCGCCAACAGCGCCTCGCAGTCGATCCTGTCTCTGTTCAAGAGCTGATCACGGGCGCCACCGGCGCCGTCCTTTCCATCAGATAATCGGGCCGCGCCGCCAGCGCGGCCCGATTTCATTTTCGCACAAGCTTCGAAGACTAGAGTTCCGGCGGACAATCATGCTGGGAGTCGTTGAACCGTGCCGGAACAGATCCAGAGCATCATCTCGAATCTCCGCGGGTTTGGCGTGAAGCGCCTCGCCATGCTGGCGGGCATCGCCGTTCTGGTGATGGGCGTCATCGGCATCGCCTCGGTCTATCTCAACCGCCCCGCCTATGACACGCTCTATGTGGGACTAGACCGCGCCGACGTGAACCAGATCGGCCTGGTGCTGGGCGAAGCCGGCATCGGCTTCGATGTCGGCGCCGATGGAACCTCGGTTCTGGTGCCGGCCGGCACCACCGCTCAGGCCCGCATGCTGCTTGCCGAAAAGGGCCTGCCGACCAGCGCCAATGCCGGCTACGAATTGTTCGACAATGTCGGCTCGCTCGGCCTCACCTCCTTCATGCAGCAGATCACCCGCGTGCGGGCGCTGGAAGGCGAGATCGCCCGCACCATCCAGTCCATATCGGGCATCAAGGCTGCGCGGGTCCACATCGTCATGTCCGAACGGGCCAATTTCCGCCGCGACGAGCAGCAGCCCTCGGCCTCCGTGGTCATCCGCTACGCCGGCATCGACGCCGAGAAGAGCGCCATGTCGATCCGCCATCTCGTCGCCGCCGCCGTTCCCGGCCTGTCGGCAGACAAGGTGACTGTTCTCGATTCCAGCGGCAATCTGCTGGCCGCGGGCGACGATCCTTCCAACACCAGCGCCGCCCGCACGCTCGGCGTCGAGCAGACCGTCGAGGCGCAGATCGGAGACAACATCCGCCGTGCGCTGACGGCCTATCTCGGCCCCGACAATTTCCGCGCAAGCGTCAAGGCCGAGGTCAACACCGACACCCGCCAGACGGAAGAGACCATCTTCGATCCGAATTCCCGCGTCGAACGCTCGGTGCAGTCGGTGCGGGCCAACGAGAACAACAACCAGAAGCAGGCTTCCACTCCGGCCAGCGTCGAGCAGAACCTGCCCGAGACCCAGGCAACCGCCACCGATGGTCCGCAATCCTCCTCGCAGAACGACCGCAGGGAAGAGATCACCAACTACGAGATCAATTCCAAGAAGATCGCCACGGTCTCAAACGGCTACACCGTCACCAAGATGTCGATTGCCGTGGTCGTCAATCAGCAACGGCTGACGGCCATCCTCGGCAAGGACGCCACGCCGGAGCAGATCGCCAAGCGCGTCGCCGAGATCCAGAAGATGGTCACGTCCGCTACCGGCCTTGACGAAAAGCGCGGCGACATCATCGACGTCTCGGCGGTCGAGTTCATCGACGGCCTGGATGGCGAGGCGATCCCGCAGGCGGGAATGCTCGATTCGATCGGCCAGCATGCCGGCACGATGATCAATGCCGGTGCCTTCATCGTCGTGGTGTTCCTGGTCGCCTTCTTCGGCCTGAGGCCGATGGCCGCGGCGCTGACGGCAAAGGCTACTCCGGCCCTGGCAGGTCCCAGCTTCGACGACGTCCAGCGCTCGCTGCCGACGCCGGAGGCAATGGCGGCTACCGACAGTGCCGCGATTGGGACCTTGCCAGGCACACGCCCAGGCCCCACGCCGCTCGACGATCTTCGCCAGAAGATCCGGCCGGCGCCGCAGGACAGGCTTGCCAGGATGGTCGACCTCAACGAGGAGCGCACCGCGCAGATCCTGCGCAAATGGGCCGCCCAGGAAGTGGCGGTGTAAACCATGCCCTCCGTAGCCCTCTTCGACCTTCTGCCTGATTTCGGGACGCGCGCGCAACGTGCCGGCCAGTCGCGGGCAGCAATCGATCCCGAACACAAGCCCGAGACGCCGGCGCCGCAGGCCGATATCGGCACGCTGATCGCCGAGGCGGTTGCCCAGGCGGAGGCAGCGCTGGAGGTCCGCCTGTCGGCTGCGCATGACGCCGCGCTCGAAGCCGAACGCCAGGCCAATGCCGAGGAAGCAAGGATATTTCTCGAAAGCCTCGGCGACGATGTCGGCAAGGCGGTCTCGTTGCGCATCGATGCCATGGAGGCGCGCGTCACCGGACTTGTCGCCGCCACGGTCGCCCGCATCATCGGCGGCATCGTCAGCGACGATCTGCAGAAACGTTCGATCGAGGCATTGGCCGGCGCCATCCGCGAAGCGGTCGGCGATGCCGAAGCGGTGCGCATCGTCGTGCGCGGCCCGCTCTCGATGTTCGAAACACTGAAGGCGTCGCTCGGACCCCGCGCCGCCAATCTCGATTTTGTCGAGGCGCCAGGCTTCGACCTGACCGTCGCCATCGACGAGGCGGTGTTCGAGACGCGCATGGCCGAATGGTCGACGGTCCTCTCGGAGGTCCTGGCATGAGCGTCGCAGACGCCGACCACGGCCGCCACGAGATCATCATCGTGCGGCGCAGCCATGACGACCATGACGAGGCCCACCATGGCGGCGTCTGGAAGATCGCCTTCGCCGACTTCATGACGGCCATGATGTGCTTCTTCCTGGTCATGTGGCTGATCAACGCCGCCAACGAGCAGACCAAGGCAGCCGTCGCCAGCTACTTCAACCCGGTCAAGCTGGTCGACCGCAATTCGAGCCGCAAGGGCCTGGAGGATCTCGGCGACGGACCGCGCGCCATGGGGCTGACGGCAGACGATCCGCAAGAGGCGACCAGCAAAGCCGGACAGAACGGCAATGCCGGCGCGGGCGCGTCGGACCGCAAGCAGGACAAGCAGGAGCCGCAGCAGGCGGAACGCTCCGACGATCATCTCTTCGCCGACCCCTACGCGGTGCTTTCGGAAATCGCCGCGGATACCGGCGTCATGCAG
>NZ_RZQY01000176.1:0-9742 GCF_003998575.1 Mesorhizobium sp. M7A.F.Ca.CA.001.10.2.1
TGATCTGTTGCTGCAATGCGTCGAGCGGCTGGTGGTCGGTCATTCCTCATTTCCGAAGCCGACACTCGAAACTGCTGGTCGACCTACATCAGGATTTCCATGTTCGTCCCGTTCCCGCAACCACAATCGAGCGGTTCAGCGTTCGACGGGCATCAGAATATTGATTTCTTCAGCCGGACTCTTGAGATCGGTTGATTTCGGCCTCTTGGCGAGTTGGGATCACGGTGGATTTTTTCCCATCGCGCACCCTAACGGAAGCATGGAGGAGTATCGTCAGTGAGCGACAAGGACCAGTTGGTCATTCCCGTCAAAGCCGTCCGCGATGGCGTCAATAAGGACCCGGAGTTTGCGATTGCCGCCCGCTTCTGGAACGCCCGCATCCGCTTCTACAGCAACGAGGCGGACGAGTATTTCATGGAGATCCGGGATGGCCGCGTCGTGGACTTCCAGCAAGGAAGCGACGGCTACAAGTCGTCGACCATCTATGTCGGCGGGCCGCGGGAAACCTGGCGCGACATCCTGAAGCCGGCGCCGGCGCGCTTCTGCAACGACTTCTTCCCGGCGGCGATCCATCGCGGCATGCGGCTCGGCGGCGATCTGTCGTCGCTCTACGCATATTACAGCGCCTTGCAGCGAATCCTCGCCGTGATGCGCCAGGAGATCAACGGCGTGAAGGCTTGAGGGACGGATGATGGCAAAGTTTGCAAAGATGGAATGCGGCTATCTGTATCTGACCCTGGATGACACCGAGTACCGTATATACCTCGAACAGGCTGGCACCGGCATCCCGGTGCTGCTGCAGCACACGGCAGGCACCGATGCGCGCCAATGGCGGCACCTTCTCGAGGATGAGGAACTCACCCGGTATTTCCGTTTCATCGCGTGGGACTTGCCCTACCATGGCAAGTCGCTGCCTCCCCTCACCCACCGCTATTGGGAGACTGGCTACAAGCTCAAGATGGACTGGTTCCTGCGCTACGTGCTCGAGTTGTCAAAGGCGCTCGAGCTCGACAGACCCGTCTTCATGGGCTGCTCGATGGGTGGGCTGCTGGCGACCGATCTGGCGCTTTACCATCCCGAGCATTTTCGCGCCGCGATCGCGCTTGAGCCTCTTATCAAGAGCCCCGAGCCTGGCACGCTGACAGACTGGTACTGGCACCCAACGACATCCAACGACACACGCGCCGCCTTGCAACACACACAGTGTTCGCCGAGCAGCCCGGAGGTTTACCGCCGCGAGACGATCTGGATGTACAGCCAGGGGGCGCCGTCGGTCTTCCCGGGCGACCTGCACTATTATGTCGAGGAGCATGATCTCACGGATACGGCCAAGTATATCGACACGGCGAAGATCGACCTCTATTTGCTGAATGCCGATTACGACTGGTCGGCGACGGTCGAGGAAGGGCGTCAGCTTGCGTCGATGATACCCGGCTCGAAATGGGTGCATATGCGCGACATGGGCCACTTCCCCATGGCCGAGAACCCGGCGAAGTTCCGGGAGTATATCGTGCCAATCCTCGATGAGATCAGGGCGAAGTCAGCAAAGCGCACCGGCTGATACCGCCCCGGGAGGCCAGCGAAAAACGCAGGAAGCAAAATCGTCGACGCTTTTTCCAACCTGGATTCTGGTTTACTTGACGCTGCCCGCCGTCAGCCCGCCGATCAGCCACCGCTGCGCGAACAGCCCGATCAGATAGACCGGTATAATGCCGGTGAGAGACGCTACCGCCATCTGGCCGAAATTTATCAATCGCTCGCCCTGGAAAAGAGCTATCGCCACCGGCAGCGTTCGGCTGCCTTCGTCATTGCTGAAGGCGGAGGCGAGCAGGAACTCATCATAGGCGAGGATGCCACAAATCAAACCCGTTGCCACGAGGCCTGGCGCCATGACTGGGCCGACGAGGCGAAAGATGATCGTGAAATACCCAGCACCGTCGATCTTTGCCGCTTCGTCGATTTCCACGGGCACCCGTCGCAGGAAGCCTGACAACAGCCAAAAGGCCACCGGCAGGTTGGCTATCCCGTTGACCAGGATAAGGCCAGACAGGCTGTTGAGCAGACCAAGCCGACGCAGAAGCAGAAAAAGCGGAATGAGCGCGACCACCGGCGGCGCCACGTAGGTCGCCAGCGTGAAGGCCGGAAGGAAGCGCCCGCCGACCTTCAACCGCACCATGGCGTACGTGGCTGGAAAGGCGACGGCGAGCGTCAGCAGGCTGCTACAAACCGCGACCAGCAGCGAGTTCGCCAGCAGGCGAAACAGTGGGATGATCTGGAAGGTGTTGATCCAGTTCGCCAGTGTCGGTGCCTGCGGCAGGAAATACCCGGTAAGCACCTGGTCTGGCGTCTTGAAGGAAACCGAGACGAGATACGCAATCGGCAACACAAAGAAGCCGACCATGACCGCGGCACACCCTGTTGCGACCCGGCCCCGCGACTTCCCCCCAGCTTGACTGGAATGGCTCATCCCGACCTCGTTTCGCTGCGTTTGTGAAGCCAGGTGATAGGCAGGGTGACAATACTGACGAGGATGGCGAACACCAGCGTTTGGGCTGCGGCCAGACCGACATCGAACTCCTGCATGGCAGTGCGCCATATGCGGAAGGTGGTGACGGTGGTGCTGAATCCCGGCCCGCCGAATGTCAGACCATAGACGAGGTCGAAGAGCTTGAACGCGATCACGACGCGCAACAGCAAGATGGCAAGCAGCGTCGGCATCAGCATCGGAAGCGTGATCTGCCAGAAGATCGTTCGCGGCGACGCGCCGTCGACACTTGCCGCCTCGAACACCTCGTCTGGCAAGGTCTGGAGCGCCGCATAAGCGAGGATCGCCACGAACGGCGTCCACTGCCAGGTATCGGCGACAGCGACCGAAAGGAAGGCTGCGGGCATGGTGCCGAGGAATGAGACCGGCTGGTCTATGATGCCGGTGCGCAACAGCACGCCGTTGAGCAGGCCGCCGGCGGGCGCAAGGATCAATTTCCAGGCCACGGCCACCATCATGGGCGGCGTCATTAGCGGCAACAGGATAAGGCTGCGCACCCACCTCGCCTGCTTCAGACTTGAATGCAGCATCATCGCGATCGCCAAGCCAAGTGCGAGCTGGATCAATGCGACGGGAATTGCGAAAATCGTCGTCCTCAACAGGGCCGCCTGAAAGTCGCCATCGCGCTGAATGGCGGCAAAGTTGGTCAGAACCGGCCAATGCTGGAACTGCCGCCCCAGCGAGCTCTTCGACAGCGACAACGCAAGCACGTCGAGAAACGGATAGATGGCAAAGGCGGAGAGGCCGAGCAGCAGCGGCGCGACCAGAAGGAACCCTGCCAATCGCGAGCCGCTTACCGTCGCTCCGGCCGATGTGGAAACCGGGTTGCCTCTATCCATTCAGCATTGCAACCCAAGCCGCCTGGGCATCTTTCATAGCCTGCTCGGGGGTCTTGGTATGAGCGAGAACCAATGCAAGTTCGTCAGCCAGGCCTTGCAGCATCTTGGACGCCAGTGCCCCGGTAGGCCAGGCAAGCGCGCCATTTAGTGCCTGGGCGCCAGCAGCCTGAACCTTCGGCGCCGCCGCCTTGTACTGGCTGCTGTCGAGAACCGACGTGAAGATCGGATCGATGCCACTGCCGGGAGTCAGTGTCAGCTTGAGGTTCATTTCCTTGCTGCAGGCAAACTTGACCAGTTCCCAAGCGGCGTCCGGCTGCTTCGAGCCGGCCGAGATCGCCAGGCCGAAACCGGCGTCGAGCGAGCCGCGATGCTGTTTGTTGGCGCCGCCAATCGGCATCTGCACCACGGTCCACTTGTCAACAATCTGCGACATTGCCGGATCCTGTGCGTTGACCCCGAGATCGGTCCAGAACTCGATCATGGCCGCCTTACCGGAGAGGAAGGCCGGCAATCCTTGCTCGAACCCGGTTTCCAGCGGCGTCGGCAGAGCATACGGAGCAACGTTAAGCATGGCCTGGACGGCCGCGATGCTGACTTCCGAATCGAGCAACGGCTTGCCGCTGGCATCGAAGAAATCGCCACCCAGACCAGCCAGCCGGTTGGTGTAGCTGCAGCCTATCATGAAAGGGTTTTTCACACCGAGCAGCGCGGTGCCGAAGATGCCGTTCGCTGTCTCGGCCTCCGTGATGACCTTCGCCGTCGCCAGATATTCGTCCCAAGTCGTGGGCGGCTTCTGGCCGCTCCGTTCCAGGATCTCGGTGTTGACGAACAGCACGTGCGAATCGCCGTCATATGGCACCCCCCAGCGCTTTCCCTTGTACAGTGTGTAGGGATCGTAGATCGACGGCAGGAAGTCCGCAGCGGCATAATCCTTGGCAATGCGGTCGGTAACGTCGACGACCGTGCCGTCTTCGGCGAGCGCGCCGAGCAGACAGTACCAGTAGTCGATGACGTCGTAGACGTTGGATCCGGACTGGACGTCGAGGGTCGCCTTTTGCTGGATCTGGTCGTTGGGAACCGGCAGTACGTTGACCTTCGCGCCGGTCGCCTTGCCGAACTCGTCTGCAACTATGCGTCCACCGGTGACGTGCGGCTGGATCACCATAAGATTGAGTTCGATACCCTTGAGATCGGGCGCGCTCCATGCCTGCCGCGGCATCAGAGCGGCTGCCCCCAGCATTGCTGACGTGCCGAGCAATTGCCGTCGTGTCAGCGACATTTGCTGCATGAGTTCCATCAAGTTACTGCTCTTCATTGCGCATTCCTCCACCAGCCTGCTTCTTAGTCGTTTTAGAAAGAGCCGCCTGGTAGCTCCTATTCCGCCCCGGCGTACGCATGTGGCGGTCAAGCACTTCGCCCTCACGCACCCCAGGCTTCTGCAGCGAAGTCACGAAGCAGCGCGGCGAACCTCGACCGACCGTCCGCGTGCCCGGAAACGGCAACGCCAATGCCGATCGCAGCAGGCGCTCCAAATCGCGCGGGCAACTGGATTGCGATGACGAGGTCGTCCTGGGCACTCAGATCGCGACAAACCGCGAAGCGATCGACGCGGTGCATTCGCAGCTCGTTGACAAGATCCTCCACATTGACCGCATGTGCAGCATCGCCGACGGCGTTCCCGTGCCGGAGAATGCCACGTACGTCATTCTCGTTCTCTGCTAGAAGCAGCATCCTGCCCAGGGCGTCGCTGCCAATCGGCAACTTCATGCCGGGACTCAGGCGATTCGTCCTTGGCTCGGCCGACGGCCAGGAGACATGCACATATTGAACGTGCACCCCATTGCGGACGCCAAGCCGGACATTTGCATTGGCCTCGATGCTCAACGCATCCAACGCCTGCAGCAGGCCGCTGCCCTGGAGAAACGTGTCGTGGACCCAGTTGCTCAACAGCACGGAGCGGACGCTCGGTAGGTATTTCCGCGTCTTGCGATCGCGCGCTATGAAACCTGCACCGCTCATGGCCTGTAGCAGCACGGACGAACTTGACTGGGGGATTTCGAGCGCGCAGGCGATTTCCGAGACCGACAGCGGGCGGCGAAGAGCAGCAAAGAGTTCAATGATTTCGAGCGGGCGCGTCGCCGATCTCAGGATGCTGCGGTTTGGCCGGGCTGGCAGGCGGCCGGCGTGATGACGATCGCATCCGGCCGCGCTCACTTCGGCGTCAGCTGCTTCGTTCAGCATCCCGGTTCGTCCAGAGAAAATTTCGGTAATGCAATGCCATCGGCGATGCGGTCGAACACCACATGGACGCGCGCACCAATCCTGAGGTTCGCCTGCCCGCCGACCAAATTGCTGACGACCAGCGGGCCTTCGTCAAGCCGCACCAGACATGTACGGTAGGGCAAGTCTGCCTCAAAGCCGTCCCAATAGGCGCGATGGAAATCCGCCCAGGACTGCAGCGTGCCTTTTCCGCTCGCCGGTTTCCAGGTCTGGCGGTCATTCAGGCACCGAGGGCAGACCGGCGCTTCGGGAACATGAGCGTCGCCGCACGCATCGCAGGTCTGCAGCGCGTAAATTGACTTGAGCGCATAGTCCCAGAACGGCCTGTTCAAGGGCGTAATCTTGGGCAACGGCTTTGCCTCTACGGATTTCTCGGAAGCGGAAGCGCCATACGCCATGTCAGCCGTCACGCCCGCGTATAAACGATCGTGCGCGTGCATGGTGTTGCTTGCACGTACGTCACGACTTCACAGTCCTCAACCTGCCGATCGCCGCATTCGCCACGCAGTTGGCGCACCGCCTCGACGTTGAGGGCCCAGCCCTGCATATACGAATTGGACAGATGGCCGCCGTCCGTGTTGGTCGGCAGCCGGCCGCCAAGTTTCAACGCTCCGCCCTCGACGAACCGGCCGCCTTCGCCGCGCGGGCAGAAGCCAAGGCCTTCGAGGCTGAACAGCACGGTCGGACTGAAATTGTCGTAACACATCAATGCATCGACATCGGCGGGCTCGACGCCGGCCATGGCGAACGCCTCATCGCCCGATGCCGAGACCTGATCGTGCCAGAAGTCGATGTGAAAATTCTCTATGGACGAGTTTCGATAGGCCTCGCGCCCCGAAAATCCGCTGATCCGAACCGGCGGCTTGGCGAGATCAGCGGCACGCTCGCTTGTCGTGAGGATCAGGCAGACGGCGCCATCGTTGATCAGGCAATAATCGAATAGGCGCAGCGGGGCGACGATCGGACGGGAATTCTCATGGTCGTCGATAGTCATTGCCTCCTTCATCACCGCGCCGGGATTGAGTTGCGCATGGCTGCGGAAGGCGACGGAAACTTCAGCGAGTTGCCGCGTCGTCGTACCGTAAAGCTCCATGTGGCGACGGAACATCATGGCGTGGGCGCCGCCGGGCGAGGTGAACCCCCAAGGGTCCCAATGGCCCGGCATTTCACCTCCGCCGTAGAAGACGCGGCGAGATCGGCCGATGTTGGCGTAAAGCAGCGCGACATATTTCGCCTGGCCGCTCGTCAAGGCGATCGTTGCCTCGATGAGGCCGATGCCCGACATGCGACCATGCCCCGGTAGGGTGATCGTCCAACGCGGATCAAGTCCCAGGACTTCGCCCATCCGGTAGTAGCTCGGAATACGACATGTAAGCAGGCCGTCGACCGCGCCCTTGTCCAGTCCGCAATCTGCAACCGCGTTGCGAAACGCCTCAGCCGCCAGGCCATACTCGTCCATGTCGGGAAAGTTGCCGTACGCCGTCGTGCCGACGCCCACCACCGATACTTTATCTCGAAGCCCAGAAAAGCCTTGCATCGTCCCTCCGTAATGGATGATGCATTTTATTTTATTTTGGTCAAGAGGCTCGGAACCGTTTCAGAGGCCGCGTGTCCCGACATAAATCGAGTAAAGAGACGAGGCAGCGGCTATGAACAGGCGATTGCGCTTGGGCCGCCGAACGTCAGGTTTGTGACGGGTTTCCGGGACCGCAATCTTACCGATTAATTCCCCTCGGGGCTGATGCAGTGAACACCATCAGCCGCGCTTGTCCAGATATTGCCATCGAGGTCCACGCTGAACCCGTCAGGCACCCCGGCATCGATCATGGCGAATGTCCGGCGGTTGCCAAGCCCACCATCGGCCGCTACGTCAAAAGCTAGGATCTCATGTGCGCCACCCAGGCGTGTGCGTCGCGCCTGAGTCGGCAACGAAAAGGATTTTCTCGGTGGGCGAGAAGGCCAGACCATTGGGCTTGTCCAGTTTGTCCGTGGCGATCGCCAGCTTGCCATCGAGGGGATCAAGGCGGAAAACGCAGCGGCGCCCGAGCTCGCTGGAGGCGCGGTTTCCTGTGTAATCGCTGAGAATTCCATAATCCGGGTCGGTAAACCAGATCGAATCATCCGAGCGTACGACGATGTCGTTTGGCGAGTTGAGCCGCTTTCCCTCGTAGCTATCGGCGAGAACGGTCTGCCTCCCGTCAAGTTCGGTGCGGACGACGCGACGATTGCCGCTCTCGCAGGTGGCAGACGCCCTTGGCGGTCCCGGGTGTTGCCATTGGCGTTGCCGGACGGATGGCGAAAGACGACCGGTGGCTGCCCTTTGGCGACAGTAATATTTGCTCTGCTGGAACGTCGCTAAGAAGGAGAATCTCGAGATCCGCAAAACAGACCGGACCCTCCGCCCACAATGCCGGTGTGAAGACGCTCCAATGGCGCATTGGCCACGACATAGCGCCGGAAGCCTTAAAAATTCAGGATCGAAATTTCTTCTGCACTTTTTCCACCACCCAAGGTGAATTGGTTTGACCCCCGCAATTTCTAATTGACAGGCGCCGCTTCTCAATGCCTAATTTTATATAATGCATTATCTTGCCGAGCAAACTCCATAAATGTGGTTGCTCAACATCAACGCTGAGACGGTCCAAACACCCTTCATGACAGCTGCAAGAGTTGAACCCCGGTCGACCGCTCTGGCGTCCGACACCGCCCCCGGAATGCTGTCTGGCCTTCGAGTGATCGAGGTGGCGGACGAGACGGCGGAGTATTGCGGCCTGCTGCTTGCAGGACTCGGCGCCGAGGTGATCAAGATCGAATCAGCAGACGGCAGCCCGACGAGGCGCATCGCCCCGTTCTGTTCTGAGGAGCCCGACCCCGAAAAGTCGCTCTATTTCTGGGCATACAACCGCGGCAAGAAATCCGCCGTCGCCGATCTGGATACCGCAGGCGGTCGCGAGATGTTGGTCCAGCTCCTGGGTACTGCCGACATCCTGCTGGATGCTAGCTGCGGCATGTTGAATGAACAGCTTGGGCTGACCCGCGAAGCCTTGGCGGCGCGGTACCCCTCGCTCGTCATCGCCCGCATGACGCCTTTCGGCGATGACGGCCCTTGGAGTACCTTCAAGGGGTCGGACCTGGTTCATCTGGCGCTCGGCGGCGTCATGATGAATTGCGGCTACGATCCGGATCCATCGGAACAGTACGACCTACCGCCTATCGCACCGCAAATCTGGCATGCCTACCATATTGCCGGTGAGCAACTCATGATTGGCATTCTTGCCGCTCTGATCGAGCGGACCACCTCGGGTCTCGGTCAGGATATCTCCTGTGCCATCCATGAGGCGGTGGCCAAGAGCACCGAGATCGATCTGATGTCATGGGTGATGCGCCGAGCGCCGCTCCATCGTCTGACATGCCGTCATGCCCTGGAGGCAGTGTCGCGTGTCCCCAACATCAGTCACACCAAAGATGGTCGCTGGTACATGACCTGGGGTGTTGGCGCCCGTGACAAGGCCAATCTCGTGCCGTTCCTCGAGCGTTTCGACATGGCTGCGGACCTCGAGGCGCCCACAGCCGATGCGGACTTCAACGCACGCAGCGTCCCGGGCTCGTCGAAGATGGACGACGCCACCTCGCACACGCTGGAAGTGGTTCAGCGTTTCGTCCGCGCCCACACATATGACGCGACGCCCTGGCAAGAAGCTCAGGCAGCGGGATTGCTCTGGGCACCGGTGCGCAAGCCGCATGAGAATGCACAAGACGAGCATTGGCTGAAGCGCGGCGCCATCACCAAGGTCGATCACCCTGAACTTGGGCGCAGCTTCCATTATGCCACAAGCAAATGGCTGAGTTCGGAAACACGATGGCAGGCCGGCAAGCGCGCGCCGCTGCGCGGTGAGCATACGGACGAAGTGAGCAACACCTCAAGGCAGGCATCGCCAAAGGTAGCGGCAGAGGCGACCCTGAAACCGGCGCTCTCAGCACGCAATCGTCCCTTTCCTTTGCAGAACGTCCGCATCTTTGACTTCTCATGGTTTCTTGCTTCGGCGGGCGGAACGCGCTTTGCTGCTGCGCTTGGCGC
>NZ_RZQY01000177.1:0-9708 GCF_003998575.1 Mesorhizobium sp. M7A.F.Ca.CA.001.10.2.1
GCCTTGATCATCGACGACGAGCCGGATGTCGCCGGCTCGCTCTCCGACATTCTCGAGCTGATGGGCATCAAGTCGCGGATCGTTCCTGTCTGGGAATCGGCCGCCGCCACTTTGAGCGGCCACATGCCGCCGGACATCGTCTTTTCGGACCTGCGCATGCCCGGCGTCAGCGGCATATCGATCTATCGCGAGCTGCTCGCCGAAAAGCCTGACCTGGCGCGGCGTTTCGTGCTGGTCACAGGCGACCTGATCGGTGCGAAAGCCGAAATCGAGGCCCTGCCGGCACAGCAGCGGCCGCAGATCCTGGAAAAGCCGTTCAGCACGCTTGATGTGCGCAGTGTGCTGTCTGCCATTGCCGAACAGGCGGCCTTTAAAGGATAAAAAAGAGGCCCCCGGGGGCGGGGGCCGAAGAAGAGCGCGCTGGAGGGAGCGCTCGGGGAGTCCAGAACATGATCCCAAAACGGGAACGGTTTCGGATCGTGCTACGACAAAATCAGAAAATATTCGGCGTGTCGGCCAACGGTGCGGCAGTGGCGATCATGCGGATGGCGCGGCTCTTGTGTGTTCCGGACTGTTCGGCGATTGCGCGCAGGCAATCGATACTCTCGGCACCCCAGGTCTGGCCCTTGCAGGCGAAGTCGGTCACCGGTACCGGCAGACGCGCGGTCCTGGTCGTCGTCTGCGCGCCGTCGATGAGATTGGACGGCGGATTCAACGAAGCGAAGGCCGGCCCGATTGTCGGCGTGAACGCCATGCCGACGAAGGCGCAAGCAGCCAGCACCATGAACATCGCCATGGGGTGGTCGCTGGCCCGCTGGCGCAGCGCCAGTTTCGGACGGCGGTCATTGCGCTCTGGAGCCTGAAGGCGGCTCTCGCCGCGGATCGTCTGGATTTTCGCATGCATTGCCTTCCCCTTCGCTGAGTTTCTTTTGGCGGTGAAATGAACTTATCCGCACTTTGTAACGACGATGGGGTGGCGAAGGACTGGCACTGTAACCAATTCGAAACAGCATTCGGGCGAAGTCGGGCAAAATCGGGCATAGCTTCGACGGCGCTCGGGCTCGAGGCGCAACCTGACCCGATCTTGCCAAACAGTTTTTCGAAAAGACCAGGCTCAGACCGGAGCTTGAAGCTCGGCAATGATCTTGTGCGCGGCGATACGCCCGGCAATGATGGCGCCCTCGACATACCCCGGAAACGACGGCGAGAGTTCTGAACAGGCGAGATACACCGGCGGTGCGCCGGCAAGGATCGTTCGCTCGGCATCTCTTGCTGTCACGTCGACAACAAGATCGCTGTACGCGCCGCCGCTCCAGCGATCTCCTACCCAGTCACGCAAACTGAAATCGATGACATCACCGGCATCCGGGCCAAGGGCTGCCTCCAACCGGCCGGTCACCTCCGCACGCAGTTCCACCTCGCCGAGGTCACGCCAGCGCAGCGCGAGCGACCCGCCGACGAACACGACGAGCGCGGCATGCTCCGCATCCTTGCCGGCGTCGCAGGCAAACAGCCCCGGCGGATCGAGCCACATCACCATGCCGTTCAAATCCCGCCCGCGCCAAAACGGTTTGGCATAGCGCACCAGGATCTTGATAGCCGCGCCGCTTTTCCAGGCGCCGAGCGCCCGCCCCAGTCCAGATGGCAAGGCGGGGGCAAAGGCGAGCTCCGTCACCGTCGCCGGGGGGACGGCAACCAGAACCGTGCGCGCCTCGATGGCACCCCCGGCCGAAACGACAAGAACACCTTGCGAACTATACTCGATGCGCGTGACCGGCTCGCTGAGCCGCAACCGATCACTGAGGTCGCGGGCCAGATCGTCGGCCAGTGAATGCATGGTTTCGCGCACGAAATATTGCAGCTCCGGCACCTCGTTGGTGACGCGTCGGTCATTGTCGATCAGATACCAGAGAGGAATCTGATCCAGCGTCATGCACCAGAGACCTTCGATCATCGAACGGAAGACGGCCCTGGCGTCGGCCGAATCGCGCTGGCGGGCAAGCCAGTCGGCAACGGTCAGTCCGGCAATCGAGACGTCGTCCGGATCGATCCCGTTCATGCGCTCGCGGATTGCCATTGCCGCGTCATAGATCCGCTCTGCTCGTTGTACGGACATCGTCGGCTGGGTGATGAAATCGCCATCGACATAGGTTTCAACCAGCGTCTTGCCGCGCGCCTCGATCAGCGCCATCAATTCCGGCATGTCCTCGCACAGGAACTGGCCGCCACTATCGATCCGTTCGCCAAGTCCGTTCAGGCGGGACTCGACGCGTCCGCCGACGCGGTCGCCTGCTTCGAGCAGAATGAAATCGATGTCGGCCTTCTTCATCTCGAGCGCCGCCGACAGGCCTGTGAAACCCGCACCGACGATGACGACATCGGTTCGCTCGAATTCGCCGCCCTCATCCGTGAAGGTCTTCAGCATTGCCGGCTATCCACCCAATCGCATCCGGCTTCCACCGACGAAGTATGTCCTTGTCGACATATGCCGGCGGGCCGCACACGCCATGCCGCAGGCTGTCTCTAACCTATCGTTTTCTCGAGCATATTGAGCCAGTTGCGATAGGCGATTTTTTCGATCAGTGCGCGGCCGAAACCGCGTGCCGCCAATGCATCGATCAGCTTCGGCAGGCCGGCGACATCCCCGATGACGGCCGGGATCATGGCGCCGTCGAAATCGGAGCCAAGACCAACGCCGTCCTCACCCAGCGCCTGCAGCAGCGAATCGATATGCCGCACCATGATGTCGAGGCTTGTGTCGGCATTCATGCGACCATCCTCGCGCAGGAAGCCGGTTGCGAAGTTCAGCCCGACCATGCCGCCGGTTTCGCGGATCGCGCCGAGCTGCCAGTCGGTCAAGTTGCGCGAATGGCCGCAGATCGCGTGCACGTTGGAATGGGTCGCGACCAGCGGCGCATCGCTGAGCGCCGCGACATCGCGAAAGCCCTTCTCGTTGAGATGCGAGAGGTCGATCATGATCTTCAACTGGTTGCAGGCCTTGACCAGCGCCTTGCCGGCATCGGTGAGGCCGGGGCCGGTGTCGGGCGAGGACGGGAAGCGGAACGGCACGCCGTGGCCGAAGGCGTTCGGCCGGCTCCAGACGATGCCGAGGGAACGCAGGCCGGCTTCATGCAGCACGTCGAGCATGGTGAGCTCGGGATCGATCGCCTCGACCCCTTCGATGTGGAACACTGCGGCGATCGAGCCTTGCGCCATGGCACCGCGCACATCGCCGGCGCTGCGGCAGACGGTGAGCGCTCCGGCCCGTTCCAGCCTGAACAGGATCGAGGCCATCGCGATGGTCGAGGTCAGCGCCTCATTGCGCGGAACCTCGGGGGGCAGCGGTTCGGCGGCGCTCGGCGCCAGGGGCACGGCGCCGCGCCTGGATTTCTCGACAGGTGGCGGAAAGATGGCGAACATGCCCCCGGCGAAGCCGCCGGCTTTCGCGCGCGGCAGGTCGATATGGCCGCCCGATTTCCCCTCGATGAACAGCTTTTCGACGTCCGTGTCTTTCGACTGATAGAGTCTGAGCAACGTATCATTGTGGCCGTCGAAGACGGGAACGAGATCGGTTTCGGTCATAGGGGATCATTCGGTTCGTTTGTCGGCGGCGGCTGAGATATACCATACCTACTTAGGCAGGATGCGCCACCCGCGCAAATGCCAGACCGCCCCGGGAGGATGGCAGCCGCTTGCCGCAACGTTTCAGGCAACGAAATCCCTACCGCTTCAGCACGTCGGCCCATTCCTGATGGCGGCGGAACTGGGCGTTGGCGAACGGGCAGAGCGGGATGATCTTCTTACCCGCCGCACGCGCATCCTCGACGGCGCGGGTGACGAGGCGAAGCCCGGCACCCTGGCCGCGAAAGACGTCCGGCACTTCGGTGTGGTCGATGATGATCTGGTGCTCACCGATCTTGGTGAAGGTCATCTCGGCCTCTGCGCCATCGGGTCCACGCAGGACATAGCGGCCCTTGGAACCGCGATCCTCAAGTTCGATCTCAGGCAGTTGGTCAGGCATCGCTATGCTCCTTGGGCAGCATCGGCAAAGAACCGCCGTGCCGCCTCGATCTCGTTTGGCCGCACCTCGTGCCCGCCATCGTGCCATTCCACTGTGACATCGGCGCCGTCGGCACGCAAATAGGCCTCGAGCCGCGTGGTCAGGTTCGGCGGGCAGATCGGATCGCGCTTGCCGGCGGTCATCAGAATATGGCGGCCGGCGAGACTGCCCTTCACCTGCGGCTCGAACGGGATCAGCGGATGCATCAGCACCGACGCGTCGAACAGGGCTGGAACCGCGAACACCACCGAGGCCAGGACATTGGCGCCGTTGGAATAGCCGAGACCCAGCACGGCCGATGGCTTCGCTGCTTCGACATGGGCCTTGACGAAGCCCGCCATCCTGATCGTCGCCCGTGCCAGATCCTCCATGTCGTAGACGCCCTCGCCGGTGCGGCGGAAGAAGCGCGCAGCACCTTGTTCGGACACATCGCCGCGCGGCGAGATAATGGTTGCCTGGGGCGCGAGATCGCGCCCCAGCGACAGAAGCTGGCTCTCATCGCCTCCAGTGCCATGGAAGACGAACAGCAATGGACCACCCGGCGAACCGGGCAGCAGCTTGTAGATGTAAGCGTCCTTGCTCATGACCTCAGCCTTCCAGTCTCTGCAGATGCTGTTCCAGATACGGCCGCAGGTGCTGGTGCTGCGACGGCAGCTTCAGCGCCTCGCCCAGATGAGCGGTATCCTCGTCGCGATCGAAACCCGGCTCGTTGGTGGCGACTTCGAACAGCACGCCACCCGGTGTGCGGAAATAGATCGCCCAGAAGTAGTCGCGATCGATCACCGGCGTCACCCCATAACCGGTGTCCATCAACGCCTTGCGTACCTCGAGCTGCCTGGCGCGGTTCTCGACCGCGAAGGCGACGTGATGGACAGAGCCGGCACCGAGATCGGCGAAGGCCGTGCTCGGCAGCGATTCGATGTCGATGACGTCGGCGCCATTGCCGTTCTTCACCGCCAGCCGCCTGAGATTGCCGGACTTGTCGACTTCCTCATAGCCCATGAACTTCAGCAGCTCCTCGGTGGCGCCGCCATCCTTCAGCCTGAGCGATACCGAATGTAAACCGCGGATCGCCTGGTCGACCGGAACACCGCCTTTCGCCCAGGGTGCTCTGCCGTCACCCTTGCCCTCGACCAGCGCGAAGCCGTCACCATCCGGTCCGGCAAAAGCCAGGCGCTTCTCGCCGAAGGTCTCTTCGCGCGACAGGCCGGTGACGCCCTCATCGGCAAAACGGCTTTCCCAATAGCCAAGCGTGCCTTCCGGCACCGAGTAGACGGTGGTTCCGACTTCCCCGACCCCATGCCGGCCCTTGCCTATATCGGGGAAAGGGAAATAGGTCATCACCGAACCCGGCGTGCCGGTCTCGTCACCGTAATAGAGGTGGTAGACGTCGGGCGCGTCGAAATTGACGGTCTTCTTGACCCGGCGCTGGCCGAGTTTCCTGGTGAAGAATTCGTTGTTCTGGCGGGCATCCCTGGCCATCGATGTGACGTGATGCAGGCCCTTGATCTGGTCGAGCATTGTCTTGCTCCTTCCTTGGTGCATGTGCGGCCCTCGCCGCTGTCCACGCCAATATGAGGACCAGAGCAGTTTAGGCAAAGGCGGCAAACACAGAATGGACTGTGTCGTAAAAGTGAACGATGGAACAAGGTTCGTTCACCAATTGGCCCGCAGAGTCGGGCTTGCGCCGTGGCCGGAATTCGGTTCCATGAACGGCGTTCGACATCCCGCGAAAAAGGTATCGTGAGTGACTGGAAAAGCCAGGCGGCCCAACATTCTCCTGATCACATGCGATCAGTGGCGTGGCGATTGTCTGTCCGCAGCCGGCCATCCGGTCGTGCAGACGCCCAATACCGACGCTTTGGCCGCGGAGGGTGTGCTGTTCAAGCGGCACTATGGCGGCGCGGCACCCTGTTCGCCCGCTCGCGCCTGCCTCTACACCGGCCTCTACCAGATGAACAACCGCGTCTGCCGCAACGGCACGCCGCTCGACGCTCGCCACGGCAACATCGCGCTCTCGGCTCGCGCCCTGGGCTATGATCCGACGCTGTTCGGCTACACCGACGTCTCGCTCGATCCGCGCCTGCTGGCGCCGGGCGATCCGCGGCTGCAAAGCTATGAAGGCGTGCTGCCGGGCTTTACGGTGCGCCAGTTGCTGCCCGAGCACCAGAAGCAATGGCTATCCTGGCTGGAACTGCAAGGTGTCGACGCCAGCGCCGGGTCCCCCGACATCCACCGTCCGCTGGCCGACGGCGTGGCCGGGACCATCAGCAACGCGCCGCCCGTCTACTCCGGGCAACAAACGCCGGCGGCTTTCCTGACCGGCGAATTCACGCGTTGGCTTGGCGAACAGGAGGACGCCACGCCGTGGTTCGCGCATCTTTCCTTCATCAGCCCGCACCCGCCTTTCATTGTGCCGGAGCCCTACAACACGATGTACGATCCGGCTGACAGCCCGGCCTTCCGGCGCGCGGCAAGCTGGCACGAAGAGGCGGAAAACCATCCCTATCTTGCCTATGATCTCGGCCGGCAGAAACAGATAAAATTCCGCCCAGACGCCAGAGGCAAGGTGCACGACTGGAGCGATGACGATTTTCGCCGCATCCGCGCGATCTATTACGGCATGATTTCCGAGGTCGATGCGCAACTCGGCTGCGTCTGGAAAGCGGTTAAGGCCGCAGGCGCGTGGGACGACACCATCATCGTTCTGACCTCGGACCATGCCGAGATGATGGGCGACCATTTCATGCTGGGCAAGGGCGGCTATTTCGACGGCAGCTACCACATTCCGCTGATCATTCGCGATCCGCGCCAAGGCAAGGCGACCGGCGGCAGTGTCGACAGCTTCACCGAAGCGGTCGACATTTTGCCGACGCTTCTCGACCTGCTCGGCCAAAAGCCCGCGCCGCATCTCGACGGCGCCTCGCTGAAGCCGTTCCTGGGCGGAGAAACCCCTACGGCCTGGCGCGATGCCGCACATTGGGAGTTTGACTTCCGCTCGATTGCCGCGGGCGAGGCCGAAAACCATTTCGGCATCGCCGCACGCCAATGCAACCTCGCCGTTATCCGCACGGAGCATTTCAAATATGTGCATTTCGGCGGCAATCTGCCGCCGCTGCTCTTTGATCTAAAAAGCGATCCGGGCGAGCTGGACAATCTCGCGGCCGACCCCGGCCATCTCACCGTGCGCCTGGAATTCGCCGAACGGCTGCTCGCCTGGCGGGCCGAACATCTCGACCAGTCGCTGGCGCTGGCCGAATTGACCCAGAACGGCCTCGTCGGCCATGCCGCTGGCCTGCCACCTGGCCACACATAAATAAAGCCCGCGCCGTTGCCAGCGCGGGCTTCATTGGGCTGAACAGAATTACCTTACGATCATGCGCTGCTGATCGCGCTGTTCGGCGTAACTGCCTTTATCATAGGCGGTTTGAGCCTCGAGCTGTTCCTTGGTGAAGGTCGTGTAAAGATATTTGTTGCCGTCCTTGTCGGTCATGAATTTGAGATTATCCATACCAACCGCGACCTCCTTTTCACCGACGCCTAAGAAGCCGCCAACGTCGACGATCACCGCGTCCGTCTTGTTGTCAGGCGCAAGCACGACATCGCCGATTTCGCCTACCCTGGCGTCGTTTGCGCCGTAGACAGTCGTGCCCTTCAGGTCATCGGCACGAATCTCGCCGACCGGCATCTCGGTCAACGTCGACTTGTCGATGGCGGCAGTCTGTGTCTGGTCGGGAGCCGAGGCGTCAGGGGTGGTCGCTGCCGGAGCTTCGGCGGTCTTATCTGCCGGAGCGACAGCAGGAGCCGTCGTGTCGGACGGCACAGCAGCCGGAGCGGTGGCCGCAGGCTCGTTGGAAGCCGTCGTGGCCGGCGCCGGATCATAGGCCTTGCGGTCGAAATCGGGCTGCGCCTGCAGCTCTTCCTTGGTGGTCTGGGCCACCAGCCAGCGGTCGCCATTCTTCTCGGCCCACTGCGCCTTAGAGAAATCATAGGTGACATTCTTGGCGCCGAGGCCAAGGAAACCGCCCACGCCGATGACCAGGGACTCGGCCTTGCCTTCCTTGGTCAGCACGATGTCGTTGACGTCGCCGATATTCTGCGCGTCATCACCGGTTCCGTTATATACGTCTTCACCGATGATGTTGGTGGCAAGGTTACCGTCCGCGCGCTTTACCGGTTCCGCCGGAGCGGCGTTCATGTCGGCCGGCTTTTGTGCCGTATCCGTCGTAGCAGGTGCCGTAGGTGCGGTCGCGTCGGTCGATGCCGCAGGTGCGGGGGCCGGACTGTAGGGCTGGCTGTCGAATTCCGCCTGAGCGGTCAACTCGTCCTTGGTCGTCTGGGCTACCAGCCAGCGGTCACCATTCTTTTCGGCCCACTGCAGCTTGCCGTACTCGAAGGCGACGCTCTTGGCACCGACACCCAGAAAACCGCCAACGTCGATGACGACGGATTTCGCCTGCCCATCCTTGTCGAAGACGACGTCGCTGACATTGCCGATGTTCTCGGCATCATCGCCGGTGCCGTTGTAGACGGATTCACCGATGATGTTGGTGACGATGCTGCCCTCTGCGCGGACCGTCGCGGCGCCTGACTCCTGAACGGCTGGGCTCTGTGCCGGCGCCGGGGTCGTCGCGCTCTGCGCATATGCGCCCGTCGCGATCAGTGTTGCGAGTGCGGTCGTGGCTAAAAGATTGCGGATCATGATAGTCTCTCCTCGTGCCTGATCTCATGCGCCGCGTCTTCGCCGGAAAGTCGGACGCGGCATCTACAGGTTCACAACGTTGTGACCAGTCTGTTGTTCCGACAAAACCGCGCCGTCCGGAAATCGAAATCACAGAAATGATCGAGCGGCTTAGAAGCCCGTTCGTGTCAAGGGAACCTTTTCCGTCGCCGCCGCGTTTCAGCCATCGGCTGGGCGTGTCCCGGCCACTTTTTGGCTGACATGGTGGAGCGGGGTATGAAATTCGCAGCGGTGCTGAACCGGGATGGCGGCACTTTGCGCACCACCGACCTCGTCGCCTTCTCCGACAGGATGCATCAGACGCTGGAGACGGCAGGGCACTCGCTCAGCATCGAAATTGTCGCCGGCAAGGACGTGGTGGAAACGCTCGACAGCGCGGCTTCGCGTCGCTCTGTCGACGTCGTGCTGGCGGGTGGCGGCGATGGGACCATTTCCGCCGCGGCCGCGCGGCTGATGGGCACGAAGAAGGCGCTTGCCATATTGCCGGCCGGCACCATGAACCTGTTCGCGCGGGGGTTGGGCATTCCGCAGTCACTCGATGGAGCGCTGAAATCCTTCGCCGACGGCGAAATCATCGCGGTCGACGTGGCGACAGCCAATGGCCAACCTTTCATACATCAGTTCTCGATCGGCATGCATGCAAAGATGGTGCAACTGCGCCAGAAGATGGAGTTCGGTTCGCGGTTGGGAAAGATCCGCGCCTCGGCCAAAGCGGCTTGGGCGACGATCAACAATCCACCTGCGATGAATGTGACGCTCAGCATCGGCGAAGCCGAAATGGCGGCACGCATCACCGGCATCGGCATCACCAACAATTTGTTCGGCGAAGGCCATTTGCCTTACGCCGACAATCCGGCGGGCGGCGTACTCGGTGTCTATGTCACGGTGGCGAAGCAGCGCGCCGAAC
>NZ_RZQY01000178.1:0-9653 GCF_003998575.1 Mesorhizobium sp. M7A.F.Ca.CA.001.10.2.1
AGCTTCACGCGGCCGCCGGTGATCGAAAGCGTGGTCTCGGTGCCCTCGTCGTCGAAGGTGATGGTGCCGGCCTCGGCGTCGACATGCTTCATCGGCACGTAAAGCACCCGGCCGCTCTTCGGCGAGATCGGCAGGAACGGGCTGTAGGTCGCCTGCCGCTCGGGTCCGAGCGTCGGCAGCATCACCGCCATGATCTGCTCATAGCGTTCGGCGGCGCGCTTGAGCATCGCATCGAAACGGCCGGACTTGTAGTATTGCGTCGCGCTGGCGAACTCGTAGTCGAAGCCGAACGTGTCGAGGAAGCGGCAAAGCATCGCGTTGTTGTGGTCGGCGAAGCTCGCATAGTCGCCGCCGAAGGGGTTGGGGACCGACGACAGCGGCTTGTGCAGATGAGGCTCGAGTGCGGCGCGGTCCGGCACGCTGTCGGGTATCTTGCGCATGCCGTCCATATCGTCGGAAAAGCACAGCAGCTTGGTCGCGACCTTATCCTGCGTCAGGACGCGGAAAGCATGGCGCACCATCGACGTCCGCGCCACTTCGCCGAACGTGCCGATATGCGGCAGGCCGGACGGCCCGTAGCCGGTCTCGAACAGGATTGTTTGCGGGAAGTCGGCGCCTTTGTAGCGCTCGATGATCTTTTTGGCCTCTTCGAAGGGCCACGCCTTGCTTTCGGTCGCGGCCGCCAACAGTTCGGGGTTGAGATCGATGATGTTTGATCCCGCCATGTCACAGTTTCCAAATCATTTGCCGGCCCGAAGGCGGGCCGCGGCAAGGTTTTCAACCGGTCTCTAGGCGTGCAGCGCCGGAGCGTCAACGCGTGCGGCGCTTTTTCCTTGCGGTGCAGAACGGGCGTTCCTAACTTCGAGGCCCGGTTCAAGGAGAAAAAATTGCCGACACCTCATGAAGCCCTGATCTATCTGATGGTCATCACCTCGGCCTCGGACCGCGACATGACCGATGTCGAACTGGCGCGGATCGGCGAGGTCGTCCGCTCCTGGCCGGTGTTCGAGGACTTCAACCGCGACAGGCTGGTCGGCGTTGCCCAGGACTGCCAGAAGCGCCTGCACGAAAAGGACGGGCTGGAGGGTGTGCTGGCTGAAGTCGCCGAGGTCTTGCCTGAGCGGCTGCGCGACACCGCCTATGCCGCCGCCTTCGAGGTTGCCGCCGTCGACCTCGAAATGCGCATGGAAGAGGTGCGGGTGCTGCAGCTGATCCGGCGTCAGCTCGATCTCGACACGCTGACGGTTGCTGCCATCGGCCGCGCGGCCAAGGCGCGGCTGCGCACGCTGACCTGAGTTCTTGGCCGGGCGCTGTTGAGGTTCAGGTCAGGCCGGCAAAGCCGACCGGAACCGGATCAGAAAAAGCTGACCGGGAAATAGCGCAGATAAAATTCGGCGAACGTGCCTTTCATCGAAATCTCCTGCAGCGCGTAATCGATCGCGGCGGCCAGCGCCGGATTGTCCGCTTTGGTGGCAATGGCCATGCCCGAGCCCAGATATTCAGGCGCCAGATAGGGCCCGCCGGCAAAGCGGCAGCAGCCCGCCGCGTCCGAGCCGCCCAGCCAGAAGGCCAGGCGCATGCCGTCGCCGAAGGCGGCGTCGACCTTGCCGGCCTTGAGATCGGCATAGAGGTCCTCCGGCCTGTCGAAAGGGACGACCTGAACCGTGTTGAAATAGTCGCGCAGCATGCGTTCATGCGCCGAGCCTGATATTACGCCGACACGCTTGCCGTGCAATTTGTCAAAGATGGGCTCGGTCAGCGCCTTGCCTTTCGGCATGATGAAGCGCGCTGGAAACTGCAGATAGGAGCGTGAGAAGGCGTAGGTCGCGCGCGATTCCGGTGTTGCGGCGATGCCGGCGATGATCGCCTCGCCTTCGCCTTTCCGCAGTGCGCCTTCCAGCTCGGCCCAGGGCAGGGCCTGGATCTGGCATTTTTCGACAATGCCAAGCTCGGCGCAGATGGCGCGTGCCAGATCGATATGGAAGCCGGACAGCTTTCCCGCGCCGTCAAGGAAGTTGAAGGGCGGGAAGTCCGTGGTGGTCAGGAACCTCAGCCGGGGCAGCGTCGAAAGGTCTGGCTTGGGCAGCCGCTCCTTGGCATCCCACAGCACCGGAACCTGAGGCGCCGCGGCGCGCGCGCCGTCGGCGAACGACAGCAAGCCGATCAGCATCGCAAGGGCGAAGGACCTCCACCGGAACGCCAAGATAAAACTCCGCCACAGTCGTGCTCGCACCGGTTTTGGTACGAAAATGGTACAGGCACAATGGTTTTTGATTTCAACCCGCCGATTTCAGGATATGATTTAGCCGGTTTGCAAATCAGCTTCGGCCGCCTCGGTGAGGGAAGCCACAAAATAAGTATGCGATTTGCAATCCGTGGTCGGTGGCGAAGTGTAAATCAGGCACGCATCATTGGCCGCAATGCACGAGGCAACATGGGGTTGATGTTGCGATGGGTCAGTTCGATCGCACGCTGGAATACATAGACCAACTGCAGCACGCCGCAACGGCGGCGGCGGTCTGTGAAAGGCTGCTGGGCATAACATCGGATTTCGGCCTCACCGCGCTGATGGCGGGAACCGTACCGCAGCCAGGCACGCCGGCCGGCCAGCAAAAGCAGCATGTGCTTCTCTGCGATTGGCCGGGCGAATGGCTGGAGCGCTATGTCGCGCGCAACTATGTCGATCATGACCCGGTCGTCAGCCATATGAAACAGTTGCAGGCGCCCTTCCAGTGGCACGAGGCGTCGCAGGGCATCCGCATAGACAAGAGCAGCGGCGAGGTGATGGGCGATGCCGGCGCCTTCAAACTGCGTGATGGATTGGCCTTTCCGTTGATCACGCTTGACGGCCAGATCGTCATGGTGTCGCTCGGCGGCGAGGCTGTGGAATTGTCCGCCGCCGAATTTGGCCAGGTGTCGCTGGTCTCGACCTATGCGGTTGGCCGCGCCATGCAACTCCACACCATGGCGAGCAACACCATCGATCATATCGTGCTGACGCCGCGCGAGCGCGAATGCCTGCAATGGGCCGCCGTCGGCAAGTCCGAATGGGAGATTTCGCAAATCCTCGGCATTTCCGAACACACGTCGGAGAAACATCTTCTTAACGCCAAAAGCAAACTAGGTGCCGTCAACAGGGTGCAGGCCGTCGCGGAAGCGATACGGCGCGGCTACATTAGTTAGGTCGGCCGTGCCGACCTGGAATTTTTGCCTACGCGATCACGCAATTTTCTCATCAAAGCACGGCCGTATCTTCCTCTGAACGCAGGAGACGGCGGAATGCTTTTTTCCCTTACAACCCAGGAATTGATGGAACGTCCCGACCTTTGGGAGGCCGTCCATCGTTTGCGCTACAAGATATTCGTCGAAGAGATGGGGTGGGATGACCTCAGGCGGCCCGACGGGCTCGAACTCGACCAGTTCGATCACGACGAGGCGGTCCATCAGATCGTCATCAGAGGCGGTGAAGTGGCGGGTTATCAGAGGATGTTGCCGACGACGCGCCCACATCTGCTGACCGAGGTCTTGACCGATCTTTCCGAAGGAACGCCGCCATCGGGTCCAAACATCTGGGAATTGACCCGCTACGCGGTGGCTCCCGGTTTTCGTGACGGCCGTCGCGGCGTTTCGACCGTCGGCACCGAACTGATTGCCGGTTTCGTCGAGTGGGGGCTGAAGCGCGGCGTCGACAAGGTGATCATCGAGTTCGAGCCGATGTGGGTGCTGCGCGCCTTGCAGCTGCATTTCCTGGCGACCCCGCTGGGCTATCAGCGCACCTATGGCAACCAGCAGGTCGTCGCCACCTTGCTGACCTTCAACGAACACACACTCGATGTGGTGCGGTCGCGCCGCAATCATTTTGCTCCCGTGCTGGCCAGGGGATATCCCGACATGCTCGGGCAAAGGCGTGCGTCATGAGATCGGAGACAGCCATGAGCACACACCCGCAACCTGAACTTCGCAACCACACGCTGGTCGTCACCGTGTCGTCGAGTGACGGCCGGCCGGTGCTGGACAGGAGAGCCTATGAAAGCCTGGCAAGGACCTTCCATGAAGCCGCCGACAATGAGGAGGTTCGCGTCGTCGTGCTGCGCGGCCTGGCAGGCTGTTTCTGTCTGGGCGGCGACTTCTCCGAATTCCTCGACGCCACCAAGCACCAGAAACTGATTGCCGCCGTCACCGACCTGTTCCGCACGCTGGCGACGTTTCCCAAGCCCATCCTTGCCTGCGTTGACGGCGATGCCGTCGGTGTCGGCTGCACCATCCTGTTCCATTGCGACATGGTGATCGCGTCCGATGAGAGCACGTTCAGGGTGCCGTTCGTCGATTTCGGCCTGGTGCCGGACGCGGCGACCAGCATCCTGGCGCCGCAGAAGCTCGGCTATGCCGGTGCCTTCCGCTTCTTCTGCCTCGGCGACACGCTTCGCGCCGAGGACGCCAGGGCGCTCGGCCTCGTCGCCGAGATCGTGCCGGGCGGCACCGTCGAGGAAGCGGCGCTCGGCCGGGCGAGACAGCTTGTCAAGAAGCCGGTCGCAGCCCTGCTGCAGACGCGCGGCCTGCTGAAAGGGAACACCGAGGCCCTCTGCGACCGCATCGATCAGGAGATTTCGCTTTTCCAGCAGGCGCTGCAGGACGACACCACGCTGCGGCGATTGCAACGCATCGCCCGGCTCGCGGCCTGAGCGAAAGCCTCAAGGAACGCGCCGCGCGGCCAAGGCCGCGCGGCGCGGAAGCGTCAATCCTGCTTGCCGAGGAATGACGGCCCTTCGCCGATGATCTTCTTGTCTTCCTTGCCGATGATTTCGAGATCGCGCCCCTCATAGGGCAGAGACGACAGGATGCGCCGCATGATCGCCAGCCGCGCGCGCCGCTTGTCATTGGCCCGTACGATGATCCACGGCGCGAATTCCTTGTGGGTGCGCTCGAACATGGTGTCGCGCACCTTGGTGTAGTCGTCCCACTTGGTGATGCCTGCAACGTCGATGGGCGAAAATTTCCAGCTCTTCAGCGGGCTGTAGCGACGGTCATGGAAGCGCTCGAGCTGCGTTTCCCGGCCGATGTTCAGCCAGAATTTGAAGAAGTGGATGCCCTCGTTGGAGATCATCCGCTCGAAATGCGGCGTCTCCTCAAGAAACTGCTCGTGCTGCTGCGGGGTGCAGAAACCCATCACCGGCTCGACACCGGCGCGGTTGTACCAGGAACGGTCGAAGGTGACGAATTCGCCTGAAGTCGGGAAGTGGTCGACATAGCGCTGGTAGTACCATTGCCCAAGCTCGGTCGGGGTCGGCTTGGTCAGCGCCACGTTGCGTGCCGTGCGCGGATTGAGGTACTGGCGCACCACGAAGATCGTGCCGCCCTTGCCTGCAGCATCGCGACCTTCGAACAGCGCCATCACCCGTTTGCCGGTCGACTGCAGCCAGGCCTGCGCCTTGACCAGCTCGATCTGCAGCTTCTCGAGCATCTCGTCATACTCGTCGCTTTTCATCTTCTTGTCGTAGGGATAGCCGCCAGCGGTCAGCTTGTTGTCCTCGACCCAGTCGGGAAGCACGGGATTTTCGATGTCGAACTCCCTCTCCTTGCCGCCGATCCTGATCTTCAGCGGCCCCGCAGTTGGCGCGGCGGGACTTTCTTTGGCTTTTTTCATCGAGACGAACCCTTTCCAGCTTCCGGACTCATGCTATGGGGAGCCACTATAGCGCCGCGCGTCCGTTTGGATGCGCAAAGGACGCTGTAGCACTTTTAATTTGCGCATGATCCTTTCCGAAAATCGATCCCGATTTTCGGGTCATGCGGCAAGCGGTCTAGTGGAAGTTTTCCGCCACCGTGCGACCGGGTGCGAAGACATGGGGGCAGGTCCACGAGCGAATGGCTGACCTGGACACAGAGCAGAGAGGCATGACGCAAACCATGGCCGCACGGCTGTGGAATAGCCGCTGGCTGCTTGCGGCCGGCGTCGTTGCGGTTCTCGCTGTTTATGCCTTGGCCGGGATTTCAGCCTATGTCGTCCCCGCGGCGCTGCTGTTGCTGCTTGCAGCGGCAATACTGCCGACCGCCGGCGCGCGCCAATCCACCGGCAGCGGCGCTGCCATCGAGGCCATCGGCCTGCAGCGGCTCTCGGGTGAATATCTGGCCGCCGCCGTCGCCGATCCGCTGATCATCTTCGACCGGACCGCCACCATCGTCCATGCCAACGCCGCCGCCTTCGCCGCCTTCGGCGGCATCGCGCCAGGCATGTCGCTGTCGTTGAAATTCCGGGCGCCGGAGATGCAAACCCTGCTGGATGGAGTACTATCTGGTGATATCGCCTCCGATGTCGTCGACTACATGGAGAAACTGCCGGTCGAACGGGCCTACCGGGTGAGTGTGTCCTCGGTCGGTCACGCCACCGATCTCTATGTGCTGGTGTTCAAGGACCAGAGCGAAGCACGCCGGATCGACCGCATGCGCGCCGATTTCATTGCCAATGCCAGCCATGAACTGCGCACGCCGCTCGCCTCAATCGCCGGCTTTATCGAAACGCTGCGCGGGCCAGCCCGCAACGACGCGGCGGCGCGCGACCAGTTTCTGCAGATCATGCAGAGCCAGACCGGTCGCATGGCGCGTCTGATCGACGATTTGTTGTCGCTGTCGCGGCTCGAGATGAAACCCTATCTGAAGCCGGGAACCGAGGTGGATCTGCGGCAGACAGTCGACAGCGTTATCGACTCGCTCGGACCGCTGGCCAGCGAAAACGCCGTCGCCATCGAGCGGCACTACGCCGATGGGCCGCTTCATGTGCCTGGCGATCGCGATGAGCTTTTCCAGGTTTTCGAGAACCTCCTGGAAAACGCCTGCAAATACGGGCAGTCGGGTGGGCGGGTGGTTGTATCCATAGCCCATAGCGATGCCGGATCAGAGCCGGGCATCGACGTGACGATCAGGGACTTTGGCCCTGGCATTCCCGAGGAGCACATTCCGCGCATTACCGAGCGCTTCTACCGCGTCGACGTCGAGACCAGCCGGACCCAGAAGGGTACCGGCCTCGGCCTGTCGATCGTCAAGCATATACTGACGCGCCACAACGCCCGGCTTTCGATCAAGTCCGAAGTCGGCAACGGCGCGGCATTCTCGGTTCATTTGCCGACTCACTGATATCGCCCTAATTCAAAGGGACTGTTTCTTTTTTCTGTCATCCGGCTAGCGTATCAGCGGGGATTCGAGGAAACGACTCAAAATCAAAACACCCCGTGGGAAGGCATTTTGCCATGCAGTCCGTGCACATCGTCAGCGCTTATGACGAGGAGTTGAAATATCTGTCGAAGCGCATCGCCGCGATGGGAGGTCATGCCGAGCGCATGGTCGAACAGGCGGTCACCGCTCTCGTCAATGCCGACCCAGGCCTTGCCCAGAAGGTCATCCGCGACGATACCGTACTGGACGAGGGCCAGCGCGAAATCGACGACAAGGCCATCATCATCATTGCCAAGCGTCAGCCGATGGCGGCGGATTTGCGCGAGATCGTCGGGACCATTCGCATCTCCGCCGACCTCGAACGGGTTGGCGATCTCGCCAAGAACGTTGCCAAGCGGGTGGTCGCCGTCACCGACGGACGCCAGCCGACCAGCCTGTTCCGCGGCCTCGAGGCCCTGTCCAACCTGGCGTTGACCCAGCTCAAGGAAGTGCTCGACGTCTACGCGTCTCGCTCGGTGGAGAAAATCGGCTTCGTGCGCGATCGTGACGACCAGATCGACGCCATGTACACATCGCTGTTTCGCGAATTGCTGACCTACATGATGGAAGATCCGCGCAACATCACGCCCTGTACGCATCTGCTGTTTTGCGCCAAGAACATCGAGCGTATCGGTGATCACGCCACCAACATCGCTGAGACCATCTATTACATCGTCACCGGCGATCAGTTGCCGGCTGAGCGGCCCAAGGGTGACAAGACCGACAAAATCAGTCTTTCCGAGACGCAGCCGGTGAAGTGAACGCGCCTCTCGAACCGTCACCCGATTTACGCTAAGCTTTCTGGGCTTTGCCTCTATCCTCGCCCGTGGATTTGCTCCGGGAGGTCGTGATGGAAAATGCTCGGAACCTGACCCCGGCGCCTGGGCCGATATCCGGCATTATCGCTTGCGGCGTCTACACGGCGGGGCGCCGCATCGCCGACATTCCCATCGAGGAAGCCGGCGAATGGGCAAAGAAATCCGGTCATGTCGTCTGGATCGGCCTTTTGGAGCCCGACCGTAACCTGTTGCTGCGCGTCCAGGCGCAGTTTCACCTGCATGAGTTGGCGATCGAGGATGCCGAGCACCCGCACCAGCGGCCGAAGATCGAGCAATATGGCGACGCCTTGTTCATCGTCGCCCGCACGGCGCAGTTGATCGACGGTCGGGTCACTTTCGGCGAGACCCATTTGTTCGTCGGCTCAGGCTACATCGTCAGCGTCAGGCACGGTCCCTCGACGTCCTATGCCGCCGTTCGTCAGCACTGGGAAAGCTGCCCGCACTCGCTGGCCAAGGGTGAGGATTTCGTCCTCTATGCCATTCTCGATTTCATCGTCGACAATTACATGCCGGTGCTCGAGCAGATCGAGGACGAAGTCGAGGCGATCGAGGACAAGGTTCTGCTGAAGCCGATGACCGCTCCCGACATCGAACGGCTCTATATGCTGCGCCGCGATCTCCTGCGCCTGCGCAATGCCGCGCTTCCGCTGGTCGAAGTCTGCCGACGGCTGACCAGCGCCGAGCTGCCGCAGATACATACCGCCATGCACCCGCTGTTCCGCGACGTGACCGACCACATCCGCACCGTCCAGGAGAAGATCGACAGCCTGCGCGAAGTGCTGGCGTTCGCTTTCGAGGCCAGCCTCCTAGTCGGCCAGAGTCAGGAAACGGCGAACACCAAGAAACTCGCCTCATGGGCCGCCATCCTGGCGGTGCCGACGGCGCTCGCAGGCATCTACGGCATGAACTTCGACAGTATGCCGGAACTGAAGATGGAGTACGGCTACCCGGTGGTGCTGACCGCGATCGCGGTGATCTGCACGTTCCTCTACTGGCGGTTCAGGAAGAACGGTTGGCTGTGAAAGAGAGCGAATAGCGAATAGGGAGTAGCGAATAGCGAACACAAAAACGGCTTGCTTCCTGTGACGGAAGGCAAGCCGTTTCTATTCGCTATTCGCTATTCGCTATTCGCTATTCGCTATTCGCTATTCGCTATTCGCTATTCGCTATTCGCTATTCGCTCAGCGACTCCGCCGCCGCTCCGATGCCGGCTGGAACGCCACGCGGGCGTGGTATTTGCAGTAGGGTCCGGTTTCGGCGGCTTCGTTGCCGCAGAAATGGAAGTCCTCTGAAAGCGGGTCACCGTTCGGCCATTTGCAGGTGCGCTCGGTCAGTTCGACCAGCTGCAGATGCCGCGAGATCGGCAGCACGACATTCTCAACCGGACGGATGTAATGGCGTGCCACGGGTTCGGCGTCGAACTGCGTCTGCAAGGCGGTCGCGCCGATCGATGTCGTGACATGGCGTGCCGTGGTTGCAGCGCGTGATACCGATTTCTGGACGGTCGATCCTTGCGCTGCCTTCTTCTGGCGTGCCGGTGTGGCGGTCGAGCGTCCGCGGCCCGACAGTTTCAGCCGATGCACCTTCCCGATGACCGCGTTGCGG
>NZ_RZQY01000179.1:0-9645 GCF_003998575.1 Mesorhizobium sp. M7A.F.Ca.CA.001.10.2.1
GCATGGAAGCGTCGGGCACCGGCAACATGAAGTTCGCGCTCAACGGCGCGCTGACCATCGGCACGCTCGACGGTGCCAATGTCGAGATCAAGGAATGCGTCGGCGACGACAACATCTTCATCTTCGGCCTGACCACCGCCGAGGTCGCCGAGCGGCGCAACAACGGTTACGACCCTCGCGCCGTCATCGAGGGATCATCTGAGCTGGCGCAAGCGGTCGCTGCCGTCTCGTCGGGCGTCTTCTCGCCGGACGATCCGGAGCGTTACCGCGACCTCGTCAACGGCCTCTACAACAGCGACTGGTTCATGGTCGCCGCCGATTTCGATGCCTATGCCACCGCCCAGCGCGAGGTCGATGCGGTCTGGCGCAACAGTCCCGACTGGTACGCCAGGGCAATCCGCAATGTGGCGCGTGTCGGCTGGTTCTCCTCCGATCGCACGATCCGCCAATATGCGAAAGAAATCTGGAACGTGCCTGCCTGATGTGATTGCATGAGGCCGCAAACAATGTGGTCCCGGTGGTGTGAACTTGAAAGTCGGATCACACCACTAGAAACAAACACTCGGTGCCTGGGGAGGGACACTGCCTGATGAAGAAGCCGCGCGCGACCGCTGCGACAAGCGGGCCGGACGGACTGGCGGCAGCCAGCGATGTTGCGGCGATTGTTGCCGGCACGCATGGCGATCCGTTTGCCGTTCTCGGTGTTCAGGAGGCTGGGAAGGGTTTTGTGGCCCGCTGCTTTGTTCCGAATGCCGAATTCGTCACTGCCTATACGCTGACCGGCATCATCGCGGGTGAATTGTCCAGGCGCGACGATGGCGGCTTTTTCGAAGGCAAGCTCTCGATCAAGAAGCGGCAGCCGCTTCGCTATCACGCGCGCAATGCCGGCGGCGACTGGTGGCTGACCGATCCCTATTCGTTCGGTCCGGTGCTCGGGCCGATGGACGACTACTACATCGCCGAGGGATCGCATCTCAGGCTGTTCGACAAGCTCGGCGCCCATGTCATCGAGCACGAAGGCGCCACGGGCGTGCATTTCGCCGTCTGGGCTCCCAATGCGCGGCGTGTCTCTGTGGTCGGCGATTTCAACGAATGGGACGGCCGCCGGCACTCGATGCGGGATCGCCGCGACACCGGCATCTGGGAGGTGTTCATTCCCGATATCGGTGCCGGCCGGCCCTACAAATACGAGATCATCGGCCCCGACGGCGTCAGGCTGCCGCTGAAGGCCGATCCGTTCGCCTTCAAGTCCGAACTGCGTCCGGCCACCGCTTCGGTCGTGGCCGTGCCGCCGGCGCATGAGTGGGGCGACGAGGCGCATCGCAATTTCTGGCGCAATGCCGATCACCGGCGCGAAGCCATTTCGATCTACGAGGTCCATGCCGGCTCCTGGCAGCTTCGCGACGACGGTACGTTCCTGTCATGGGACGAACTGGCCGACCGGCTGATCCCCTATGTGGTCGAGACCGGCTTCACCCATATCGAATTCATGCCGATCTCCGAACACCCGTATGACCCGTCCTGGGGCTACCAGACGACCGGCCTCTACGCGCCATCGGCCCGCTTTGGCGATCCGGACGGCTTTGCCCGCTTCGTCGACGGCGCCCACCGTGCCGGCGTCGGCGTTATTCTCGACTGGGTGCCCGCGCATTTCCCGGTCGATGAGCACGGCCTGGCCAATTTCGATGGCACCGCGCTCTATGAACATGCCGATCCGCGCAAGGGGTTTCATCCCGACTGGAACACCGCGATCTACAATTTCGGCCGCCGCGAGGTGGTGTCGTTCCTGGTCAACAATGCGTTGTTCTGGGCCGAGAAATACCATGTCGACGGACTTCGCGTCGATGCGGTCGCCTCGATGCTGTACCTCGACTATTCGCGCAAGGCCGGCGAATGGATCCCCAACGAGAAAGGCGGCCGCGAGAATCTCGAGGCGGTCAGCTTCCTGCAGAAGATGAACAAGGAGGTCTACGGCCACCATCCGGGCGTGATGACCATCGCCGAGGAATCGACCTCTTGGCCGAAGGTCTCGGCACCGGTGCATGAAGGCGGGTTGGGCTTCGGCTTCAAGTGGAATATGGGCTTCATGCACGACACGCTGGAGTATTTCTCCAAGGAACCGATCTTCCGAAAACACCACCACAACGACCTCACCTTCGGCCTGACCTACGCCTTTTCGGAGAATTTCGTGCTGCCGCTCTCGCACGACGAGGTTGTGCACGGCAAAGGCACGCTGCTTGGCAAGATGGCCGGCGACGACTGGCAGAAGTTTGCGACGCTGCGCGCCTACTACGCTTTCATGTGGGGCTATCCCGGCAAGAAGCTGCTTTTCATGGGGCAGGAGTTCGCGCAGCGCCGCGAATGGAGCGAGGCGCGCGCGCTCGACTGGAACCTGCTTGAATTCCGGCCGCATCGCGGCGTCTGGCAGACGGTGCGCGATCTCAACTATCTCTACCGTTCGCGCCCGGCACTGCATGGCCGTGATTGTGAGCCGGAAGGGTTTTCCTGGCTGATCGTCGATGACAGCCAGAATTCGGTTTTTGCCTGGCTGCGCAGCGCACCGGGCGGCAGCCCGGTGGCCGTCATTTCCAATTTCACGCCGGTGCCGCGTGACAATTATCGCGTGCCGTTGCCGAAATCAGGCAAATGGCGCGAGATCATCAACACCGACGCTTCGGAATATGGCGGTTCCGGCAAGGGCAATGGCGGCATGGTCGAGGCGCGGGCGGAGGGAGGAAACATCTCAGCGACGATGCTTTTGCCGCCGCTGTCGACGATCATGCTTGAACTCGTTGCCGACTGAGCCATGTCGATATCGAGTAACTTGGGAGGGTAGAAATGGCAGACTTGAAACGGACCCAGCCGCTGGCGCGCGATGCCATGGCCTATGTATTGGCCGGCGGCCGTGGGAGCCGCCTCAAGGAACTGACCGATCGGCGTGCCAAGCCGGCCGTCTATTTCGGCGGCAAGACGCGCATCATCGATTTCGCGCTCTCCAACGCGCTTAACTCCGGCATTCGACGCCTCGGCGTCGCCACCCAGTACAAGGCACATTCGCTGATCCGCCATCTGCAGCGCGGCTGGAACTTCCTGCGCCCTGAACGAAACGAGAGTTTCGACATCCTGCCGGCCAGCCAGCGCGTCTCGGAAACGCAGTGGTATGAAGGCACCGCCGATGCCGTCTATCAGAACATCGACATCATTGAGGCCTACGGCCCCGAATACATGGTCATCCTGGCCGGCGACCACATCTACAAGATGGACTACGAGATGATGCTTCGCCAGCACGTCGACGCCAATGCCGACGTCACCGTCGGCTGCCTCGAAGTGCCGCGCATGGAAGCCACCGGCTTCGGCGTCATGCATGTCGATGCCAAGGACAACATCATCGCCTTCGTCGAAAAACCCGCCGATCCGCCCGGCATTCCCGATAAGCCGGAATTCGCGCTGGCTTCGATGGGCATCTACGTCTTCAAGACCAAATTCCTGATGGAGCAGTTGCGCCGCGATGCGGCCGAGGCGGGCTCAAGCCGCGACTTCGGCAAGGACATCATCCCCTATATCGTCCAGCACGGTAAGGCGATCGCGCATCGCTTCGCTAAATCCTGCGTCCGCTCGACCGCCGAGAACGAAGCCTACTGGCGCGACGTCGGAACGGTCGATGCCTATTGGGAAGCCAATATCGACCTGACCGATATCACGCCCGAGCTCGATCTCTACGACCGCGACTGGCCGATCTGGACCTATGCCGAATTGAAGCCGCCGGCAAAGTTCGTGCATGACGAGGATGGCCGCCGCGGTTCGGCTGTGTCTTCGCTTGTCTCGGGCGATTGCATCGTCTCGGGGGCTTCGCTGAAAAAAAGCCTGATCTTCACCGGCGCGCGCATCAATTCCTATTCGACGCTGGAAGAAGTCGTCATGCTGCCCGACGTTCATGTCGGCCGGAACGCAAAGTTGAAGCGCGTGGTCATCGACCATGGTGTTAGGATACCGGAAGGGCTGGTGGTCGGCGAAGATCCTATTCTCGACGCCAAGCGCTTCCGCGTTTCCGAAAAGGGCATCTGCCTGGTCACGCAGGACATGATCGACAAGTTAGGGCTCTAACGCATGCAGGTTCTGTCGGTCACGCCCGAGATCTTTCCGCTGATCAAGACCGGAGGGCTTGCCGACGTGACCGGCGCGCTGCCCATCGCCTTGGCGGCCAAGGGCGTGACCGTGCGCACGCTCATCCCGGGCTTTCCGACCGTCATGGCCGCCTTCAAGAAGAAGCGGGCGGTTCTGCAATATCCCTTGCTGCAGGGCGGCAAGGCCTCCGTCCATTCAGTCCAACTCGCCGGGCTCGAACTGTTCGTGCTCGATGCGCCGCATCTGTTCGACCGTCCCGGCGGTCCCTACGGCAATGCCACCGGCGTGGACTGGCCAGACAACTGGCGGCGCTTCGCAGCACTAAGCCAGGTCGGCGGCGATATCGCCGGCGGCGCCATCTCGGGCTACCAGCCCGACATCGTCCATGCCCATGACTGGCAGTCTGCGATGACCCTGGCCTACATGCGCTACGGCAAGGCAGTTGGCATTCCCTCGATGATGACCGTCCACAATCTCGCCTTCCAGGGCCAGTTCGGCGCCGGCATCTTCGGTGAACTCGGCTTGCCGGCGGCGGCGATGGCGCTCGACGGCGTCGAATATTATGGTGGTGTCGGCTTCCTCAAGGCTGGCCTGCAGGCCGCCTGGGCGATCACCACGGTCAGCCCGACCTACGCGCAGGAGATCCGCTCGGCGGAATTCGGCATGGGTCTCGACGGCCTCATCAACATGCGCTCCAGCGATCTCTATGGCATCGTCAACGGCATCGACACCGGCATCTGGGATCCGGAAACCGACAAGCATCTGGTATCCCCCTACAAGGCGAGCACACTGAAGGCGCGCGCGCCCAACAGGACTGCCGTGGAGGACCGCTTCAGTCTTGAGCGTGACGACAGCCCGATCGTCTGCGTGGTCAGCCGGCTGACCTGGCAGAAGGGGATGGACATACTGGCGCTGGTGATCGACGGCATCGTTGCCACTGGCGCGCGGCTGGCCATCCTAGGATCGGGCGATGCTGGTCTCGAAGGCGCGCTGCTTGCCGCTGCCGCCCGGCATCGCGGCCGTATCGGTGTGGTCGTCGGCTACGATGAGGGGCTGTCGCACATCATGCAGGGTGGCTGTGACGCCATCGTCATCCCCTCGCGCTTCGAACCGTGCGGGCTGACGCAGCTTTACGGCCTGCGCTATGGCTGCGTGCCGGTGGTCGCGCGCACCGGGGGCCTCGCCGATACGGTCATCGACGCCAATGAGGCCGCCGTCTCTGCCGGTGTCGCCACCGGCCTCCAGTTCGCGCCCAACAATGGCGGTGCCTTGCTGCACGCCATCCGCCGCCTCGTCGACGCCCATGCCAGTCCGACGGTCTGGGAATCGCTGCAGCGCCAGGGCATGAAGGCCGATGTGTCGTGGGACAAGAGCGCCGAAAAATATGTCGAACTCTATCGCTCGCTACTTTCGAAAAGGGTTGCCTGAAGCATGATACGGACCGTCCCCACCAAGCCTTATTCCGACCAGAGGCCCGGCACGTCGGGCCTGCGCAAGAAGGTGCCTGTCTTTCAGCAGGAGCACTATGCCGAGAATTTCATCCAGTCGATCTTCGACGCGCTCGACGGTTTCAAGGGCAAGACCCTGGTGATTGGCGGTGACGGCCGGTTCTACAATCGCGAGGTCATCCAGAAGGCCATCGCCATGGCCGCCGCCAACGGCTTCGGCAAGGTGATGGTCGGGCAGGGCGGCATCCTGTCGACGCCGGCCGCCTCGCATGTCATCCGCAAGTACAAGACCTTTGGCGGCATCATCCTGTCGGCCAGCCATAATCCCGGCGGCCCGCATGAGGATTTCGGCATCAAGTACAATGCCGGCAATGGCGGCCCGGCGCCGGAAAAGCTGACCGACGCGATGTTCGAGAAAACCAAGACAATCTCAAGCTTCAAGATCGCCGATATCGATCCGATCGACATCGACACAACAGGCACGGTCAAGGCCGCCGGCATGACGGTCGAGATCATCGACCCGGTCGCCGACTATGCCGAACTGATGGAAAGCCTGTTCGATTTCGATGCCCTGCGCAAACTGTTCAAATCCGGCTTCCGCATGCGCTTCGACGCCATGCACGCGGTGACCGGCCCCTACGCCAAGGAGATCCTGGAGAACCGGCTTGGCGCGCCCAACGGCACCTGCCGCAATTTCAAGCCGCTGCCGGATTTCGGCGGCCATCACCCGGATCCGAACCTCGTCCATGCCAAGCACCTCTATGACGAGCTGATGGGACCGGACGCGCCGGATTTCGGCGCTGCCTCGGATGGCGACGGCGACCGCAATCTGATCATCGGCAAGGGCATTTTCGTCACCCCGTCGGATTCAGTTGCCATGCTCGCCGCCAATGCCCGCCTGGCGCCCGGCTACAAGGCCGGTTTGAAGGGTATCGCCCGCTCGATGCCGACCAGTGGCGCTGCCGACCGCGTCGCTGAAAAACTCGGCATCGCCCTCTATGAGACGCCGACCGGCTGGAAGTTCTTCGGCAATCTGCTGGATGCCGACATGGCGACGATCTGCGGCGAGGAGAGTGCGGGCACCGGCTCCAACCATGTCCGCGAAAAGGACGGCCTATGGGCGGTGCTTTTGTGGCTCAACATCCTTGCCGCGCGCGGCGAAAGCTGCAAGCAGATCGTCACTGAGCACTGGGCGACCTACGGTCGCAACTACTATTCGCGGCACGATTATGAAGAGGTTGAGAGCGACCGCGCCAACGCATTGGTCGACGAACTGCGCGCCAAGCTCGGCGCGCTGCCGGGTACCAGCGCTCGCGGCATGAAAATCGCCAGCGCCGACGATTTTGCCTATCGCGATCCGGTCGACGGTTCGATCAGCGAGCATCAGGGCATCAGGGTGCTGTTCGAAGGTGGTTCGCGGGTCGTCTTCCGCCTCTCCGGCACCGGCACGTCGGGCGCGACGCTGCGCGTCTACATCGAACGTTACGAGCCGGACAAGTCGAGGCACGACCTCGACACCCAGGCCGCCCTTGCCGATCTGATAGCCGCAGCCGATGATATTGCCGGGATTCACAGCCATACCGGCCGCCCCAAGCCAAGCGTGATTACTTGAGGGTGGCGGTTCGCGCTTTCCCTTCTCCCCTTGTGGGGTTCGAAGGACGGGGCGAGACCCGTGGCTCGCCCCAGGGCGGTGGATCGGCGCGTAGCGCCGAGACGGTTGAGGGGTGCGCGAAGGATCGCTGTCCTTGCCAAGCGGGAACATCCCTCATCCGTCGCCTTCGGCGACACCTTCTCCCACAAGGGGCGAAGGGGGAGACTGCATGACCCAGCTCGGCGCCACCGTCACCCGCGAAGGCATCCGCTTTGCCGCCTGGTCGCAGGCCGCCCGTCGGCTTTGGGTCTCGATCTTCGACGAGCAGGGCAACCGGGAAATCGAACGGCTCGAACTGCAGCCGGAAGGTGAGGGCGTCCATGCGCTGTTCATTGCGGGCCTTGGCCAGGGCATCCGCTACGGCTTTCGCGCCGATGGCGACTACGCGCCGGAACGCGGACTGTGGTTCGATCCCGCCAAGCTCCTGACCGATCCATATGCCGTCGAGATCGACAGGTCCTATGTCTATGACTGGCGGCTGGCCCAGCGCCGGGGCGAGGGCGCCGATACCGCACCGCTGATGCCGAAGGCGATTGCCGCTGCGCTGCCGAAGCCGGTGCAGGCTGCCCCGCCGCTATTCCAGCCGGGCGGCCTTATTTACGAAGTGCCGGTGCGCGCCTTCACCATGCTGCATCCGGACATTCCCGAAAAATTGCGCGGAACAGTCGCCGCACTTGCTCACCCGGCGGTTATCGAGCATCTGAAAAAACTGGGGGTTGACGCGGTCGAACTGATGCCGGTGACCGCGTGGATTGACGAGCGACATTTGCCGCCGCTCGGGCTGCGCAACGCCTGGGGCTACAATCCCGTGACTTTCATGGCCCTCGATCCGCGTTTGGCGCCGGGCGGCATCATGGAGTTGCGAAACACGGTCGCCGTGCTGCGTGAGGCTGGCATCGGCGTCATCCTCGACCTCGTCTTCAACCACACCGGCGAGAGCGACTGGCTTGGCCCGACGCTGTCGCTGCGCGGCCTGGACAACCAGGCCTACTACCGGCACTCATCAGACGGCGGGCTGGCCAACGATACCGGCACCGGCAACACGGTCGCTTGCGATCATCCTGTCGTCCAGGAGATGGTCCTCGACACGCTTCGCCATTTCGTCAGGGATGCCGGCGTCGACGGCTTCCGCTTCGACCTGGCGCCCATTCTGGGCAGGGTTGAAGGAACATTCGATGCCGAGGCGCCGATGCTGAGAGCGATGCGCGACGACCCGCTGCTGGCCGATCGCGTGTTGATCGCTGAGCCGTGGGACATCGGTTCCGACGGCTATCAGCTCGGTAATTTCCCGCCGCCCTTCCTCGAATGGAACGACAAGTATCGCGATGACGTCAGGCGCTTCTGGCGCGGCGACGCCGGCATGGTCGGTGCGCTGGCGACCCGGCTTGCCGGTTCGTCCGATGTGTTCGCAACGAACCGGCAAAACGCCAGTCGGACCGTCAATTTCATCGCCGCCCATGACGGCATGACGCTCGCCGATATCGTGCGCTACGAGCGCAAGCACAACGAAGCCAATGGCGAGCAGAACCGCGACGGTCACAATGAAAACCTATCCTGGAACAACGGCGTCGAAGGGGATGCGGACGATCCGGCCGTATGGGAGTCTCGCCAGAACGATCAGTGCGCGCTGCTCGCCACGCTGTTTGCCTCGCGCGGCACCATCATGCTGACCGCAGGCGACGAGTTCGGCCGCACCCAGCAAGGCAACAACAACGCCTATGCGCAGGACAACGAGATCACCTGGCTCGACTGGGCCGGCCGTGACCAGGTGCTGGAGCGCTACACGGAGGAACTCTCGAGGCTGCGCCGGTCGATGCCGGCGCTCTCCGATACAAGCTTCCTCACTGGCCAGCCACCGGCAGGTTCAGAGATACCGGACGTCGCATGGCTGACCGAGACAGGCGCGCCGCTCAATGAACAGTGCTGGCAGGACCCGCAGCGGTACCGCCTCGTCATGATCCTGGGTGGCGTCAGCCGCCTTGCCGTCATCATCAACGGCGATCGCCGGGCCTGCATGTTCACCTTGCCTGAGCGAGACGGATTCTTCTGGGCTCCAGCCATCGAAGCGCCGGATGCGGCGGACAGATCGCGACCGATATCGGGACGGGCGGTGATCTTCATGATCGAACGAGCGCAAGCCGGCACAGGGGAGAAGCGCAATGGCGGCGAGTGACAAGACCGGATGGTGGCGTGGTTGCGTCATCTACCAGATCTATCCGCGCTCCTTCCAGGACACGACCGGCGATGGCAGCGGCGATCTCGCCGGTATCACCTCGAGGCTCGCCCATGTCGCCTCGCTTGGTGTCGATGCCGTCTGGCTGTCGCCTTTCTTCAAGTCGCCGATGGCCGATATGGGCTACGACGTGTCGGATTACTGCGATGTCGATCCGATGTTCGGCACGCTCGAGGATTTCGATGCGC
>NZ_RZQY01000017.1:0-24845 GCF_003998575.1 Mesorhizobium sp. M7A.F.Ca.CA.001.10.2.1
CATGCCGGCGTCGGCCCCGTCACCCGCAGCCGGCCCAGAGCCCGCCGATCCGACCGACGCCGCCATGACCAGAACACGTCGACAGCTCGACCTGATCGACCAGATGCTTGGAGCCGCCCCCAAATGACCACCAGCCTCGGCTCGGCCTTGCCAGGATTTGCCTCCACGCGCGCGACGTCGGAGCAGCCGGCCGCGAACGGCAGGAACGATGACGCCGGCTTCGGCAAGATGCTGCGCGACGATGCCGGTGCTGCCCGCCCGGAACGGCAGCCGTCGACAGAGGCGGGATCGCGCGACCAGTGCTGGAGCAAGCTCGCGGCCGGCCTTGCCGGGCATGACGCCAAGGCCGAACCAGCATCGGCCGAGCCCGCAAGGACCATCTCGGCCAAAGTGGCAAACGTGAAAACCGGCAAGGACGATTTGGAAGCAAACGCGAAGGCCGACGCTGAAGAGACGGCGCCGGACGCCGAGCCGCTTCAGGACGACCTGCCGCTGCTGATCGCGTTTCATGACCTGTGGCATTTCTCGACAACGGCCAAGGCAGCCGGGGGCAATACGACCACCGGCGAGAATCCGTCGGACCCGGCGCTCGATGGGCAGGCTTCACTGCCAAAGACCTACCGGCCAAAAGCCGCGGGCGGACGCGAAGCACTCGAAACCATGTCGAAGCCGGAGCAGGCGTCGATCGTCGACGGACCTTTGACGGCGCTTGACGGTCAGTCACCGAGCGCTGCCTCCAGCGCGACAAAACGCGACGCCGCGGCGGCGGCCCAGAAGCTGCCGGACGCGCCGGCTGCCGATGTGCCCGGCGTGCGGTCGAAGCACGCCGCGAATGCGATGAAGAGCATCGAGGATGTCCAGTCCTCGATGCGTCCCGAAGCGGGAAAACAGTCCCTGCCCACTGCGCGCATCGACGTGGTGTCGGAACGGAGCTTCCCCGCACCGCCGCAGAGTCCCATCAGCCAGGCAGCCCTCAATGTGATCAACGCCATAGCCACCGACGCCGGGCCGCAAAAGGCGCTTTCAGCCTCACCCACGCCCACCCATCTGGCCAGCTCTGTTGCCGTTCCGACACATGTGTTGAAGATCGAACTCCACCCCGCCGAACTCGGCATGGTGACGGCCAATCTTCGCCTCTCCGGGGAACAACTCTCGATTGAGCTGAAGCCGGAAACGCACGACGCTTATCGTCGGCTGTCGGCCGACAGCGAGGCCATCGTCAAGTCGCTGCGGGGGCTCGGCTTCGAGGTTGACAAGGTCACGATACTGCAACCTTCGGTAGCAGTTCCCGCTACAACCCGGGCGGATGCAACCGCTCCTATGGCGGCGGCGACAGGCCGCGATCCAGCATCCTTTCAACCGGGGAATTCGGGCAGCGGCAATGGTGGAGCCGGCGGCCAGCAACCGGGCCAGCAATCCTCAGGGAAACGCAACGATGACGCGCAGGACTACGGCCGCGGCACTTCGCCTGCTCGCGAGCGCGCTGGCAGCGATATCTTTATCTAGCGCGGCAAACGCCGCCGCAGCCGCGGCCAACCCCTGCGAGCCGGAGATCCTGCGCGCCGCGGATCGTTATGGCGTACCCGCCGGCATCCTCTATGCCGTTGGCCTGACGGAGACCGGAAACAAGGGCAGCCTTCAACCCAATGCCTTGAATATAGAAGGAAAAGCAGTCTTTCCGAGGAGCCGGACCGAGGCCCTTGCCGCCTTCGCCAATGCCCGGCGCGAGGGCAAGACCCTGATCGATCTGGGCTGCATGCAGATCAATCACCACTACCACGCATCGCATTTTCGCAGCGTCGAGGACATGCTCGACCCACGCCAGAACGTCGACTATGCGGCGCGCTTCCTGGCCAGCCTTCATGCCCGTCACGAGACCTGGTCTATGGCCGTGGCCCGCTATCATGCCGGTCCCGACAACGACCCGGCGCAGAAGATCTATGTCTGCCGCGTCATTGCCAACATGGTCGCCACCGGCTTTGGAAAATGGACCGCGAACGCCCGCGGATTCTGCAACCCGTAAGCGCATTTCCCGTTACTAATAGACAAACCGTACAACCCGAATTGTTGGTTTGACTTGGTCAGAACTTGCCGCCGAAAGCACATCTGGCCGCCCGCTAATGCAACCGAAACGATTCCAGACTCCCAAGAAACTAGCTACAAGAAATGACGGTTGTTCAGGATTCCCGCCAGCGGATACGCCTCTCTTCACGGGGCAAATGATTTGATTCGGAAGGCGGGGCCGATGATTGTGATCGTTGACGAGCGCGAGCTCGTAACAGAGGGATACAATTCACTTTTCGATCGTGAGGGCATCGCCTGTGCAGGCTTTGCGTCCGGCGAATTCGGTGAGTGGGTGAACTCTGCCGCAGACACCGATCTGCGCTCGGTCAGGGCCTTCCTCATCGGCGACTGCCGCGAGGGTTCCATCTCTCCGCGCCAGATCCGCGACCGCACCGGCGCCCCGGTGATTGCGCTCAGCGAACAGCATTCGCTGGAGAACACGCTCCGGTTGTTCGAGAGCGGCGTCGACGACGTCATTCGCAAGCCCGTCCATATCCGCGAGATCCTGGCCCGCATCACCGCCATCCGCCGCCGCGCCCAGGAAGACGTCGCCTACACCGAGATCGGCGCCATGCGCATCTTCATGGATGGCCGCGACCCCGAGATCGACGGTCAGCCCCTCCCCCTGCCGCGCCGTGAACGCCGCATCCTCGAATATCTGGCGAGCAATCGCGGGCGCCGTGTCACCAAGACCCAGGTTTTCAACGCCATCTACGGCATCTTCGACGAAGAGGTCGAGGAGAACGTGGTGGAAAGCCACATCAGCAAACTGCGCAAGAAGCTGCGCGAGAAGCTGGGCACCGACCCGATCGATTCCAAGCGTTTCCTCGGCTACCGGCTCGTCTTCTGATGCAGCGCCGCGCCAGCCTCGCGCAAGAAAACATGCGTAGCCTCGTAGCCAGCAGCATGGACACAGCGGAGACGTTTCGATGAGCCTCTACGGAATGATGCGGACCGGCGTTTCCGGCATGAACGCCCAGGCAAACCGCCTATCGACGGTCGCCGACAACATCGCCAATTCCGACACCACCGGCTACAAGCGCTCCTCCGCCGAATTCTCGACGCTGGTCATGCCGTCGACCGGCGGTGCCTACAATTCCGGCGGCGTCACCACGACGATCCGCCAGGCGGTCAGCGATCCGGGTGTGCTTCAGTACACGACCTCGGTTTCCGACCTTGCCGTCAGCGGCGATGGCTTCTTTGTCGTCCAGGATCCGAGCGGCACCCCCTACCTGACCCGGGCCGGCGCTTTCGTTCCCGACGGTCAAGGCAGACTTGTCAACTCGGCCGGCTTCCAGCTGATGGCGTACAGCTACGACAACGGCGTACCGGCAGCGACGGTCAATGGCTTCGAGGGGTTGGTCCCGGTTGTCATCTCCGACCAGGGAATGACCGCAACGCCGAGCACCGAGGGCAGCTATGCCGGCAACCTGCCGGCCGGCGCGACACCGGTCGCGACCGCCAACCTGCCCGCCGCCAACGCTGCGACCGCGCAATACACGTCGAAATCCTCGATGGTCGCCTACGACAATCTCGGCAACAAGAAGCTGCTCGACGTCTATTTCACCAACACCGGCGCCGGCACCTGGCAGGTGGCGGTCTTCGATCAGTCGAAGGCCACCGCTGGAACATCGTTCCCCTACACCGCTGGCGGCTTGCTGGGCTCGGCCAACCTGACCTTCGACACCACCACCGGCAAGCTCACCGGCACGCCCACCGGCGTTTCATTTACCGTGCCGAACGGCGCCACCCTCAATATCGATCTGTCTGCGCTGACCCAGCTTGGCGCCGGCTTCACGGTTTCCGATGCCCAGGTCAACGGCAACGCGCCGAGCACCATCGACAAGGTCCAGATCAGCAAGGACGGCACCATCTACGCACAGTACAAGGACGGTTCGACCAAGCCGCTCTACAAGATTCCGCTGGCCGACGTGCAGAGCCCGGACCAGCTCACCGCGCTGCCCGGCAACGTCTATTCGCAGGGCACCGAGTCCGGCGCGGTTCGTGTCGGCTTTGCCAATGAAGGCAAACTCGGCTCCATCATCTCCGGCGCGCTCGAGAATTCCAACGTCGACATCGCCGAAGAACTGACCAACATGATCGCGGCGCAGCGCAGCTACACCGCCAATTCGAAAGTCTTCCAGACCGGTTCCGATCTGATGGACGTCCTTGTCAACCTGAAGAGATAAGACGGGCGTCGCCCGCGAAAGACCCGCATGTCACTGTCTACCGCATTGAGTATCGCCCAGTCGGCGCTTATGAACACCGCGCGACAGACAAGCGTTGTCTCGCGCAACGTCGCCGACGCCTCCAATCCGGACTATTCGCGGCGCCAGGCCGTCGTCACCAGCACGGCGCCGGGCGCGCGTTCGGTCGATATCCAGCGCGCAGCCAACGAGCTTTTGTTTCGCCAGAATCTCGGCGCGCTATCGGCCTGGAGCGGGCAGAACGCGCTCTACAGCGGCATGGATCAGCTGGGCGTCGCGGTCAATGGCGTCGACAATGCGTCCTCGCCCTCGACCGCGATCGCCAACCTGCAGCAGGCGCTGCAGCTCTACGCCACCTCGCCGTCGAACCAGAACCTCGGCGCCTCGGTCATCGACGCCGCCAAACAGGTCGTGCGCTCGCTCAACGAGGGCTCCAAGGCAGTCCAGGATTTCCGCACCCAGACCGACGGCCAGATCGCCACCGCCGTCGATGACCTGAACTCGCTGCTCAGCCAGTTCCAGGATGCCAACACGGCGGTCATGTCCGGAACCCGTTCCGGCACCGACGTTTCCGATGCGCTCGACCAGCGCGACGCGCTTTTGAAGAAGATTTCGAACTATGTCCCGGTGTCGACCTTCACGCGAGGCGACAATGACATGGTCATCACCACCGGCGACGGCACGACTTTGTTCGAGACGATACCGCGCACGGTCACCTTCGCGGCGTCGGCAGGCTATACCGCGGGTGCCGCCGGCAATGCCGTTTACATCGACAACGTGCCGATCTCGGCGGGAGCCGGCGGCAACACCAGCGCCAGCGGCACGCTTGCCGGCCTGCTGCAATTGCGCGACGGCGTCGCCTCGACCATGCAGAGCCAGCTCGACGAGACCGCGCGTGGCCTGATCACCGCTTTTGCCGAGACCGCACCCTCGATGGCCAATGCCGCCGGCCTGTTCACCTGGTCGGGAGCGCCGGCCGTGCCGGCCGCCGGCACGCTGGTCACCGGCCTTGCCGCGTCCATCAGCGTCAATGCAGCGATGGACCCGAGCACCGGCGGCAACCCGACGCTGCTGCGCGACGGCGGCGCCAATGGTGCGGCCTATGTCGCCAACACGGGCGGCGGCGCGTCCTATTCCACCCTTCTGGTCGCCTATGGCGACCGGCTCGACCAGCCGATGACTTTCGACCCCGCCGCCGGCGTTTCGGCAACCTCCAGCGTATCCGACTACGCCGCCAGTTCGATCGGCTGGTTCGAGGGCGTGCGCCAGCAGGCTTCGACCGCCTCCGATGCCAAGGAAGCACTGGCATCGCGCAGCGCCGAAGCGCTGTCCAACGCGACCGGGGTCAATGTCGACCAGGAAATGTCGTTGCTGCTCGACCTCGAACACACCTACCAGGCATCGGCCCGGATGATGAAAACCGTCGACGACATGCTGACGGCCTTGCTCAACGCGGTGGGATAATTCCATGACTTCAGTCTCCTCGGCCGCAATCTCCAATGCCATGCGCTCCCAGCAGATGCGCATGCAGGCCGAACTCGTCAAAGCCACGAAGGAAGCGTCGACCGGCAGGGTCGCCGATGTCGGGCTGGCTCTCGGAGGGCGCACCGCCCAGTCCGTCACCTTCTCGCGCGATCTCGACCGGCTCAACGTCATTATCGATTCCAACGGCCTGGTCGGCGCGAGGCTTTCCTCGACACAGACCTCGCTTGGCCAGCTCTCCGGCGCCGCTCAGACCTTCCTGTCCGCCCTGACCACCGCTTCCTCAAGCGACTCGTCCAACAGCCTCACCCGGGACTCCGGCAAGGCGACCATCCAGCAGCTGACCTCGATCCTCAACACCAGCGTCAATGGTGAATATCTGTTTGCCGGCACCAACACCGACGTCAAGCCGATCAACGATTTCACGGCTGCCGGCTCTCCCGCCAAGGCTGCATTCGATACCGCTTTCCTCACCAATTTCGGTTTCACCCAGGACGACCCGGCAGCGGCCAACATCACGGCCGCCCAGATGGACGATTTCATCACCAACGATGTCGCGCCGCTGTTCACGGGCGCGGGTTGGCAGGGCGACTGGTCGAACGCCACCGACCAGCAGATCGTCAGCCGCATCGCACTCAACGAAACCACACCGACTTCGACCAGCGCCAACAGCGATGGCATTCAGAAACTCGCCATGGCCGCAGCCATGGTCAGCAGCCTGATGTCCAGCAACATCAGCCAGGCGGCGAAGAATACGGTTGTCAGCCGCTCCACCACATTGGTTGGCGAAGCGCTGAGCGGCATTGGCCAGCTTCAATCCGAGACCGGCATCGTCCAGAAGCGGGTTTCCGATGCCAACGATCGGATGAAAACGCAGGTCGACCTTTTCGAACGGCACATTCTCGATCTGGAAGCCGTCGATCCGGCGGCAGCCGCGACACGGGTCGCGGACCTGACACAGCACATCGAAACGTCTTTCGCGTTGACCGCACGCCTGCAGCAGCTCAGCCTGTTGAATTACCTGACCTGACAACGCTTAACGGAACGGTAGAGCCCCAACGATGTACCAATTCTCCTACGCCGACATCCAGAGCAACTCCGTTGCCGACGCGAAGGACCGCGAGCGGGAGCTTCTGACCCGCTCGATCGACATGCTGGCGGCGGCAGCAGCGGCCGGCCACGATTCCATGGAAGCGATCGAGGCGCTTCACTTCACCAACCGCGTCTGGACCGCCTTCGTCGAGGATCTTGGCTCCAGCGACAACGCCCTGCCCAAGGAACTGCGCGCCAATCTCATTTCCATCGGCCTGTGGCTGCTGCGCGAGGCGGAGGACATCCGTCAGGGCCGCACCAACAATTTCGAAGGGTTGATCGAGGTGTCCCAGATCATCAGGGACGGCATTCAATGACCAACACGCTGAAGATATCGCTGAAGCCGAACGAAAAGATCTACATCAACGGCGCCGTCATCCGGGTCGACCGCAAGGTCACCGTCGAATTGATGAACGACGTCCAGTTCCTGCTCGAAAGCCACGTGATCCAGGCCGACGATGCCTCGACGCCGCTCAAGCAGCTTTATTTCATCCTGCAGGTCATGCTGATGAACCCGGCCGGCGCCGCCGCGGCGCGCGACATGTTCCGCCGTTCGCTGCCGCTGCTTCTGGCAAGCTTCGAGGACACCCAGATCTGCAGCGCGCTGAAACAGATCGACCGCATGGTCGGCGAGGATCATATCTACGAGGCGCTGAAGGCGATCCGCGCGCTTTATCCGCTCGAACGCCGCGCGCTGGGTGGTAATGACGATGTTTTGGGTGCCGAGCGCCCGCTGGCCGTGGGAGCACGATACTGATGAACGTGGACATGACGACGACGATTCCGACAGGCGCCAATCAGGCCACGGCGTCGACCTCGAAGACAGCGGTCGACTACCAGTCCTTCCTGAAGCTTCTGATCGCCGAGATGAAGAACCAGGATCCGACCAAGCCGATGGATTCGACGCAATATGTCGCCCAGCTCGCCACCTTCTCTCAGGTCGAGCAGTCGGTGCAGACCAACACCAAGCTCAATCAGATCATGCAGTCCTCGGCGCTGTCGCAGGCCGACGCACTGATCGGGCGCTCGATCACCTCCGCCGACGGCCTGACCACGGGCACCGTGGCTTCGGTGCGCCTCGCCAGCAACGGTCTCATCGCCGTGCTGCAGAACGGCACCGAAGTCGCCGTCGGTCCGGGAGTCTCGGTCAAGGCAGCAAGCTGACGCTTTCGACAGAGAGCCAGTCCCATGAATGAGGCCGACGCTCTCGACATCGTCCAGTACGCGGTGTGGACGGTGCTCGTCGCGTCCGCTCCGGTGGTGCTGGTCGCCATGGCGGTCGGCATCGGCATCGCCCTCATCCAGGCGCTGACGCAGGTACAGGAGATCACCTTGACCTTCGTGCCGAAGATCGTCGCGATCATGCTGGTGGTGGCGTTGACCGGCCCCTTCATCGGCAGCCAGATATCGGCCTTCACCAACGTCATCTTCGAGCGCATCCAGAACGGCTTCTGAGCCTGTTCCAGGATGGTGTGCCGCGGCATGCCGTTCGCAATTGTGCGAGGACAGACGCCGCCGATCCCCGCGGCACCTCCGGACCCACGGCGGACAAGGCCTGGACCGCCTCTATCCCATTGTTGGACCATGCGCTTTTTTGCCCTTTGCGGCGCCATGCCCTACTTTCGGCAAACGGTCTGCGCAAACGGATTGTCTGACGAGCAGGCACGACATGGCAGGAACCCCAAATGATTGACGAAAAGCCGGACAGCGAGAGCGTCTCGGCGCTGGCGCCCTTCCGGCACGGCATTTTCCGCGCCGTGTGGGGCGCAAGTCTCGTCTCGAATTTCGGTGGCTTGATCCAGGGTGTCGGCGCCGCCTGGATGATGACCACGATCGCCACCTCGCCCTATCAGGTGGCCCTGGTCCAGGCTTCGACCACCTTGCCGATCATGCTGTTTGCACTCGTAGCCGGCGCCATCGCCGACAGTTTCGACCGGCGCAAGGTGATGCTTGTCGCCCAGACCTTCATGCTGGTGGTGTCGGTGCTTCTGACCCTGTTCACCTATTCAGGCCTGATCACGCCGTGGACGCTGCTCGCCTTCACCTTCCTGATCGACAGCGGCACCGCGCTCAACAGCCCGTCATGGCAAGCCTCCGTCGGCGACATCGTCCCCCGCAACAAGGTGCCGGCGGCCGTCGCCCTCAATTCGATGGGCTTTAACCTGACACGCAGCGTCGGTCCGGCGATCGGCGGCATCATCGTCGCCGCGGCCGGTGCCGCGGCCGCCTTCGCGGCGAACGCGGTGAGCTATATCGGCCTGATCGTCGTGCTGGCGCGCTGGAAGCCGGACGTGCCGGTATCGACCTTGCCGCGCGAGTCGCTGGGGGCTGCCATGGGCGCCGGCCTGCGCTATGTCGCCATGTCGCCCAACATCGGCAAGGTGCTGGTCAGGGGTGCTGCGTTCGGCTTCAGTGCAGGCGCTGTGCTTGCGTTGCTGCCTCTGGTGGCGCGCGATGTCGTCAAGGGCGATGCGCTGACCTATGGCATCATGCTCGGCGCCTTCGGCATCGGCGCGGTCGGCGGCGCCTTGATCAGCGTCAGGCTGCGGCAGTTGCTGTCCAGCGAGACGATGGTGCGCTGTGCTTTTGCCGGCTTCGCTGTCTGCGCATTCAATGCCGCCGTCAGCCAGCATGCCTGGCAGACGTCGCTCGGCCTGCTTGTCGGCGGCGCCTGCTGGGTGATCGCGCTTTCGCATTTCAACGTCACGGTGCAGATGGCGACGCCGCGCTGGGTGGTCGGCCGGGTGCTGTCGGTCTACCAGACCGCGACTTTCGGCGGCATCGCGCTCGGCAGCTGGATCTGGGGTGTCGTCGCCGATGCGCACGGCGCCGAAACCGCGCTGATCGCAGCCAGCGTCGCCATGCTGGCCGGCGGCGCCATCGGTCTTTTGCTCCCGCTGCCGCAACAGCAGGTGCTCAACCTCGACCCGCTCAATCGCTTTAAGGAACCGCACCTTGCGCTTGACCTGAAGCCGCGCAGTGGTCCCATCGCCATCATGATCGAGTATGTGATCCGGCACGAGGACGAACCGGAGTTCCTCGCCATCATGGCCGAACGCGGCCGCATCCGCCGTCGTGACGGCGCCCGCAACTGGACGCTGGCGCGCGATCTCGAGAATCCCACCGTATGGATCGAGCATTATCACACGCCGACCTGGATCGAATATATCAGGCACAATGGACGCATCACCCATGCCGACGCCGTCATCGGCGAACGCGTGCGGGCCCTGCACAGCGGCGACGAACCGCCCCGCGTGCGGCGCATGATCGAACGCCCGACGACCGCGGGCACAGCGCTTGTGATGGCCAAGGGACCGATCGAGCATTAGGGCTCCGCAACCACTGTCGCAGGCCCCCGCTTGGCCGTCCGTCACCCCTCGCCCGATAGGTCCCGGCGCGCCTTGTCGAGTTCCTCGGCATAGCGCCGCATCAGATGGCCTTCGGTCAAAAGCCCCAAGACGATGTGGTCGGTGAAATCCTCGACGACTGCGAGTTCTTCGGCGCCGGCGCGCTGGAATGTTTCCGCGGCGGCCTGCACGTTCATGCTCGGCACCAGCACCGCGTCCTTGTATTTGGCAAGATCGCGCACCGGCACCTCGCCATCGGAAGGATCGCTGTGCAGTTCGGCCACGATCAGCACGCCGACATAGTGGTCGCCCGCGTCGACGGCGATGACCCGCTGGGCAGAGCCGAGCGGCACTTGCTTGCGGAAGGCTGCCAGCGTCGTCGAGGCATAGATGGTCTTGATGTCCTTGCGCATCATCGAGCCGACTGTGAGGCTGCGCATCCAGCCGACATCGTGCGCGCTGCGGATGGTCTCGCCGCGCAAATGGAAGCGCCATGTCGAGAACGAGTAGCCGAAGGTCTCGCGCACCAGGATCGCCGACATGATCGAGGCGGCCAGCACAACGCCGGTCAGCGTCAGGTCGCGGGTCGATTCCAGCGCCAGGAAGGTCATCGTCAGCGGACCGCCGACGACACCGACTGCGAGCGACGTCATGCCGACGACGGCGGCGACGGCAGGGTCGATGCCGGTTGCCGGCGAGACGACAATCATCACATCCGCGAACGCCTTGCCGAGCAGCGCGCCGAGGAACAGCGAGGCGAAGAACAATCCGCCGCGAAAACCCGACCCCAGCGAGACCGCCGACGCCGCCAGCTTGAGCACGAAGACGCTGGCCACCACGGCCAGCCCGTAATTCATCGAGAATTCGCGATGCAGCGCGCCATGGCCGCTGGACAGGACCTGCGGCGTGATCAGCCCCAACAAGCCAACGATGACTCCGCCGATGACGGGGCGCAGCGCCGCATCGATCGACAGCCTGGCGAAACCGCGCTCGATCAGTGTCACCAGATGCATGATGGCGATCGAGGCGGCACCGCCGAGCAGGCCGAGCAGCAGGAACGGCACATACTGGCTGGCGGTGAGCGCCGGCAGACCCGAAAGCTCGAGCGGAAACGGCACGCCGCCGAACATCTCTGCCGTCAGCGAGGCGCAGATCGCGGCTGTCAAGACTGGCGCGACATTGGCAACCGAGTAGATGCCGATGACCAGTTCGAAGCCGTAGAAGGCGCCGGTCAGCGGTGCATCGAAGGCGGCGGCGATGGCGCCGGCCGCACCACAGCCGACCAGGATGCGGACATCGTTGCGGCGCAGCCTGAAGATGCCCGCCAGCCGCGATGCCAGCCCGGAGCCAACCTGCGTATAGCCGGCTTCCAGCCCGACCGAGGCGCCAAAACCGCTGGAGATCATCGTCTGGCCGGCGATGATGAAGGTGTCGGTCAGCGACATGCGCCCGCCATAGAGCGCATTGGCTTCGATCGGGTCGATCGGCGTGCGGAATTTCCGTATCCTGAGCCAGACCACCGTCAGCCCCAGCAGCATGCCGCCGATCGCCGGTATCAGCGCCTGCATCGGATTGGCGAGCGAGAACATGCCGGAAAGCCGGCCGCCTGGCTGAACGCCGAACAGCAGCCCGTGCAGGTCCTGCACGATCTGGCTCATCGCCGTGACCAATATGCCCGCCATCACGCCTACGACACCGGCGAGAACGACCACCACGATGCCGCGTGCCTCGAGCAGAGGCAACGACCTGATCAGCACCGCGCGCAGCCGGCGGGCGTAGACTTCGCTGTGGTTTCTGGAAAGCACCGGGGCGGCTCGCCGATATCGAAAGGCAGTGGAAAGCCAGCCTGATACGCCCGGCGGCACGGCATGGCAACCACTATGCCGGCAGACACCATATTGGCGACAGCTGGCGCGATATCGATCGGCTGACGGACCGTTCAGGTCGGCATGGGCTCGCCGGCTTCATAGAGCACGAGGTTGCGCTCGCCTATGCCTAGCGCCGGCCAGCTCGCACGCCAGTCCGCAATGTGCGGCGAGGCGAAATGCGCGTCGAGCGCTGCCCTGTCACTCCAGACTTCCGTGACCCGGATGAGCCCGGCATCGAAAACATCCTGCGCATAGGAATATTCGAGACAGCCGGGCTCGGCGCGGCTGCCGGAAACCATGCGTTCCATAGCGGGCTTAGCTTCCTCCAATTTGTTTGGCGGCAGGCGGATGGTGCCGATGATCAGAAGCATGGGTTTCCCTTCCTAGCGAGGCCGGCCGACACGGCGACCTGCGCATGGTCGTTCGAACTAGCCAGTCTCCCACCCTCGCGCAAGCTTGGCGGGCTACCTTTACAGGGCTGTCGCGCGCTCGGCAGTCTATGGGGTTTGAGGACGATATGGCGATCAGCGAAAGCATTCAGCCCGGCGCGGTGGCCAAGAACGGCCGCGACGTCTTCTTCGCCATCGGCATCGTCATCATCCTGGCCGTGCTGTTTCTGCCGATTCCGGCCTTTCTCATCGACGTCGGCCTCGCCTTCTCGATCGCGCTTTCGGTGCTGATCCTGATGGTGGCGCTGTGGATCCAGCGGCCGCTCGATTTCTCGTCCTTCCCGACCGTGCTGCTCATCGCCACCATGCTCAGGCTGTCGCTCAACATCGCCACCACGCGCATGATCCTGTCGCACGGCAATGAGGGCACGCATGCCGCCGGCTATGTCATCGCCGGCTTCTCCAAGCTGGTGATGGCCAGCGACTTCGTCATCGGCCTGATTGTCTTCATGATCCTGATCGTGGTGAACTTCATCGTCATCACCAAGGGCGCCACCCGTATCGCCGAAGTCGGCGCGCGCTTCACCCTCGACGCCATCCCAGGCAAGCAGATGTCGATCGACGCCGACCTGTCGGCCGGTATGATCGACGACAAGACCGCGCAGCTGCGCCGCCGCGAGCTGGAAGAAGAATCTTCTTTCTTCGGCTCGATGGACGGCGCCTCGAAGTTCGTGCGCGGCGACGCCATCGCCGGCCTCATCATCACCGCCATCAACATCGTCGGCGGCATCGCCATCGGCTACATCAGGCACGGTATGGGCATGGGCGAAGCCGCCGACGTGTTCATCAAGCTGTCGGTCGGCGACGGCCTCGTCACCCAGATCCCGGCACTGATCGTGTCGCTCGCCGCCGGCCTGCTCGTCTCCAAGGGCGGCACCCGCGGCTCGACCAACCAGGCGGTGTTCGGCCAGCTCGGTGCCCACCCGCGCGCCCTCTATGTCGCGGCATCGCTGCTGGTGCTGCTCGGCCTGATGCCCGGCCTGCCGCTGTTCCCGTTCTTTGCGCTCGCCGCCGGCATGGCCGGTCTCGGCTACGTCATCCCGATGCGCGCCAACCGCGCCGTCGCCGAAGCCGAGGCGATCAAGGATCAGGAAAAGGCGACCAAGGTCGAAGAGGAGAAGAACTCGGTCAAGGCTTCGCTCGCCACCGCCGAGATCGAGCTTTTGATCGGCAAGCAGCTGTCGACAAGGCTGCTGACGTCGCATCAGGAACTGGTTTTCCGCATGGGCAAGATGCGCAAGAAATTCGCCACCCAGTACGGCTTCGTCGTGCCGGAAGTGCGCGTCGCCGACGATTTCGCCATCCCGCCGAAGAGCTACCAGATCAAGGTGCACGGCACCGTGGTGGCCGAGTACCAGATGCGCGTCGGCGAGATCATGGTGCTGCTCGGCAACCGCGACATACCCGAGATACCGGGCGAGGAAATCCGCGAGCCGGCCTTCGGCATGCGCGCCTATTCCGTGGTCGAAGCCTTCGCCGAGGATTTGAAGCGCGAGAACTACACCTTCGCCGACAACATGTCGGTGCTGCTCACCCATCTCTCCGAGGTCATCCGCAACAACCTGCCGCAGCTTCTGTCCTACAAGGACATGAAGGCGCTGCTCGAACGCCAGGACCAGGAATACCGCAAGCTCGCCGACGAGATCTGCACCACGCACATCTCCTATCCCGGCCTGCAGGCGGTGTTGAAGCTGCTGCTCGCCGAGCGCGTCTCGATCCGCAATCTGCACCTGATCATCGAGGCGATCGCCGAGATCGCGCCGCATGTGCGCCGCACCGAGCAGATCGTCGAGCATGTCCGCATCCGCATGGCCCAGCAGATATGCGGCGACCTGTCCGAGGGCGGCGTGCTGAAAGTGCTGCGCCTCGGCAACCGCTGGGATCTCGCCTTCCACCAGAGCCTCAAGCGCGACGCCAAGGGCGAGGTGCGCGAATTCGACATCGACCCGCGTCAGCTCGAGGAGTTCGGCCAGGACGCCACCAAGGCGATCAAGAAATATCTGGAAGCCGGCGAGCGTTTCGTCCTCGTCACCGCGCCCGACGCCCGCCCCTATGTGCGCATGATCATCGAGCGCCTGTTCACCACGCTGCCGGTGCTCAGCCATGTCGAAATCGCCAAGGGCGTCGAGATCAAGGTGCTCGGAACCATATCGTGAGCGTGCTGTCGCAAGGCGTCGTCATCGCGGCGTTCCTCGCCTTCTGCCGCATCGGCGCCTGTTTCATGCTGATGCCGGGCCTCTCCAGCGCCCGCGTCCCGGTCCAGGTCAGGTTGTTCGTGGCGGTCGCCGCCACCGGCGGCCTGCTCGCCTTTCTGTGGGACAAGATCTTTCCTTTCGTCGACCCGCGCCCGCAGATCCTTGTGCCGATGATCATCTCGGAACTTCTGGTCGGCGGCCTGATCGGCGCCATGACCAGGCTCTACATGGAAGCCCTGCGCTTCATGGGCTCGGCCATCGCCATGCTGGTCGGTTATGGCGGCACCGGCGGACCGGCGATCGAGGAGCCCGAACCCCAGGCAGCCCTTGCCGCAATCATCTCGTTCTCGGCGCTGTTGATGCTGTTCGTCTTCGATTTCGACCACGAGATAATACGCGCGCTGGTTTCCTCCTACACGGTCGCGCCGGTCAACGTCTTCTTCAACCCGCAGGCCGCCCTCGTCGATGTCACCGACACGGTGTCGGACACGTTCTTCCTGGTCATCCGCCTCGGCAGCCCGTTCGTCGCCTATGCTATTCTCGTCAATCTGACGATCGGCTTCGTCAACAAGCTGACGCCGCAGATCCCGATCTATTTCATCTCCCAGCCCTTCATCATCGCCGGCGGCATGATCATCTTCTATTTCGCCGTCGGCACCATGCTGTCGCTGTTCGTCGACGGCTTCGTCGATCTGACATTGGCGAGATAGAAATGAGCACGCGCAAGGACCGCCTCAAGAAGCTGGTCAAGGTTCAGGAACAGCTGAAGGCGCTGCACGAAACCCGCCACGCCACCTTCCTTGCGGCGGCCAGTGCCGCCGAGGCCGAGGCCAAGGAACTGGTCGGCCATTTCGACCAGGCCGATTCGCTCTCCGCCCTGTTTCCCGATCTCTACCATCGCCGCATTGCCCAGGCGGTGGTGCGCCAGGAAGCGAACCTGGCGAGCGCCAGGCAGGAAGCCAGCCTCATCGCCGCGGCGACCGCCCGCACCAACATGGTCGAGCGCGCCTACAAGGACGTACGCAACCGCGACGAACGCGACCGCTCCGACCGCGAGCGGCTGGACCTGATCACGCAGAAGCGGACGCAGGAGTAGTTGGGAGCATTGTGTGGCGCGAAGCGGACCCTCCAAGGTTCGGCTTTCCCGTAAACGCTTTACAGCCCGGTTTGGTAGCGCTACCGTTTCAGCCTAGCGTGAGCCTGGGAGGAGCCAGGGCTGTCGCTAGCGGAAGCGTTGTTCCTTCGACGACGTCGCGGGAATTTGTTGGGAGGATCGATGGCGTCTGTCGCAATTGGCGAAGTCTATAAATCATTCGGCGCTGTCGAGATCCTGCACGGGGTCAGCGTGAACATCGAGGACGGCGAGTTCGTCACTCTGGTCGGACCGTCGGGCTGCGGAAAATCAACCCTCCTCAGAATGATCGCCGGCCTAGAAAAGATTTCACGCGGCCAGATCGCGATTGGCGAACGTGTCGTCAACAACGTTGCGCCCAAGGAGCGCGACGTCGCCATGGTCTTCCAGAACTATGCGCTCTACCCACACATGACCGTCGCCGAGAACATGGCGTTCTCGCTGATGCTCAAAGGAGTTTCCAAGCCGGAGAGCGATGCAGGCGTGCGCCGCGCGGCCGAAATCCTTGGGCTGGTGCCGTTGCTGGCGCGCTATCCTCGGCAGCTTTCCGGCGGCCAGCGCCAGCGCGTCGCAATGGGCCGCGCGATCGTGCGTGATCCGGCGGTCTTTCTCTTCGACGAACCGCTGTCCAATCTCGACGCCAAACTCAGGGTGCAGATGCGCGCCGAGATCAAGGAACTGCACCAGCGCCTCAAGACCACGACAGTCTACGTCACTCACGATCAAATCGAAGCCATGACCATGGCTGACAAGATCGTGGTCATGCATGACGGCATCGTCGAGCAGATAGGGCCGCCGCTGGAACTCTATGACCGGCCGAACAATCTTTTTGTCGCCAGCTTTATCGGCTCGCCGGCCATGAATTTGCTGAGGGGCGAGATCGCTACCGACGGCTCACCCTCGTTCCGCGGCGCCGGGGGGATTTCGGTCCCGTTGGCCTCGGCACTTTCCATCCGCAATGGCGAGCCTGTGGTGCTGGGAATAAGGCCCGAGCATTTGCGGCTGTCCGACGACCAGGGCATTCCGGTCACCGTCGCGGTGGTTGAACCAACCGGGTCCGAAGTGCAGCTCATCGGCCGGACAGCCGGCGGCGAAGAGATCGTCGCGAATTTCCGGGAACGACATTCCTTTACGCCGGGCGAAACCATCCGGCTTACGGCCGAGCCCAGCCTTATCCATCTCTTTCACGCAGAAACCGGACAGAGATTCCAGACACGTATCGATCAGTAGGACCACAGGCAAGGACAACAACAGGAGGAAACGAGCATGAAGTTCACCAGACGCGACGTGATCCGCACCACCGCCGGCGCGGCGGCGGGTGCCTTGGGAAGTCGGTTCATCAGCTCTCCGGCCCTTGCCCAGGACGGACTGAAATACAAACCCGAGGATGGCGCCAAGCTTAGACTGCTGCGCTGGTCGCCCTTCGTCCAGGGCGATGAAGACCAATGGCTGGCCAACACCAAACGCTTCACCGAGGCGACAGGTGTCGAGGTTCGCGTCGACAAGGAAAGCTGGGAGGACATTCGTCCCAAGGCGGCGGTCGCAGCAAATGTCGGGTCCGGCCCCGACCTGATGTTCGTCTGGTTCGATGACCCGCACCAATATCCCGACAAGCTGCACGACGTGAGCGAACTGGGCGAGTATCTCGGCTCGAAATATGGCGGCTGGCACGAGGGACCTAAGCAATATGCGACACGCGACGGGAAGTTCGTCGGCCTGCCCCTGGCCACGATCGGCAATGCCATCGTCTATCGGGAAAGCTGGGTGAAAGAGGCCGGCTTTTCGGAGTTTCCCAAGGACACGAAAGGCTTCCTGGAACTTTGCAAGGCCTTGCAAGCGAAGGGACATCCGGCCGGCTTCACGCATGGTCATGGCGTCGGCGACGGCAACAACTATGCTCATTGGCTGCTGTGGAGCCATGGCGGCCAGATGGTCGACGAGAGTGGCAAGGTAACGATCAACAGCCCCGAGACCCTCAAGGCGATCGAATATGCGCAGGAGCTTTACAAGACCTTCATTCCAGGCACCGAAAGCTGGCTCGACGTCAACAACAACCGCGCCTTCCTGGCCGGCGAACTGGGGGTGATCGCCAATGGAATTTCCGCCTACAACACGGCCAAGATCAACAAGGACAAAGATCCAAAGCTGGCTGAAATCGCCAAGGACATACGCACGACCAACCTGCCCATCGGTCCTGTCGGCAAATCCGTCGAATTGTTCCAGGTGACCACGGCTGTCATCTTCAATTACACGCCCTACCCCAACGCGGCCAAGGCGTATTTGCAGTTCATGTTCGAGGAACCGCAAATGAAGGACTGGATCACCTCCTCGGCCGGATATTGCTGCCAGACACTGAAGGCATTCGACAACAACCCCGTGTGGACTGCCGATCCCAACAACGCCGCTTACGCCAAGGCTTCGGCTACTCTGCGGCCTAACGGCTATGCCGGGCCGCTCGGCTATGCCTCGGCGGCAACCATGGCCGACTACGTGCTGGTCGACATGTTCGCCAAAGCGGTGACCGGCCAGGCCACGCCGCAAGAGGCAATGGAAGAGGCCGAGAAGCGGGCAAATCGCTATTATCGCGTTTGAGCCGGCTCAGCCGGGCAGCGCCGCTGCCCGGCTGGCTTCGGATTGCGTCGCGGCCGATCCGGCCGATCAATGAGACCTCAGCAGGAGCCGACCCATGGCCGTGCCGTCAGCTGCTATCCAGCCGCGACCTTCGATCTTCTCACGGATTCTGTCGCGCTGGAGCGAAAGCCGGAACGCACTTGGCTTCGGCTTCATGCTTCCGGCGGCTGCACTGCTGCTTGTCTTCCTGACCTATCCGCTGGGGCTCGGCGTCTGGCTCGGCTTCACCGATGCCCGCATCGGCCGCCCCGGCATCTTCATCGGCGTCGAAAACTATGAATACCTGTGGAGCGACGCCGTCTTCTGGCTCTCCGTCTTCAACACCTTGCTCTACACGATCAGCGCCTCGATCCTGAAATTCGCGCTCGGCCTCTGGCTGGCGCTCATCCTCAACCAGAACCTGCCCTTCAAATCGTTCTTCCGCGCGATCGTCCTGCTGCCGTGGGTGGTGCCGACGGTGCTCTCGGCCATCGCCTTCTGGTGGATCTACGATTCGCAGTTCTCCATCCTGTCGTGGGCGCTCATGGAAATGGGACTGATCGATCACCGCATCAATTTCCTTGGCGATCCGGAGAACGCGCGCGCCTCGGTGATCGCTGCCAATGTCTGGCGCGGCATTCCTTTCGTGGCCATCACGCTGCTGGCCGGCCTGCAGACGATTCCCCAATCGCTTTACGAGGCCGCGACGCTCGACGGCGCCAGCCGTTGGCAGTTGTTCCGCTATGTGACGCTGCCGCTGCTGACGCCGATCATCGCCATCACCATGACCTTTTCGGTCCTGTTCACCTTCACCGATTTCCAGTTGATCTATGTGCTGACTCGCGGCGGACCGGTGAATGCCACCCATCTGATGGCGACGCTCTCGTTCCAGCGCGGCATTTCCGGCGGCCAGCTTGGCGAGGGAGCCGCGATCGCGGTGGCGATGATCCCGTTCCTGCTAGCGGCGATCCTTTTCAGCTATTTCGGGCTGCAACGTCGTAAATGGCAGCAGGGCGGTGGAGACTGACATGGCCGCGATCGAAACGAACAATCGTCCGAACACGGATGAAGGCGGCATGGGCTATCTCCAGAGCCTGCCCCGGCGCGTGGTCACCGTTTATCTGCCGCTCCTGATCTTCGTCATCGTGCTGCTGTTCCCGTTCTACTGGATGACGATCACGGCGGTGAAACCCAATCTCGAGATGACGGATTATGCCAATTTCAATCCGTTCTGGGTCGTCAATCCGACACTCGAGCATATTCGGTATCTGCTCTTCGACACATCCTATCCGGGCTGGCTTCTCAACACGATCATCATCTCGACCGCCTCAACTTTCCTGTCGCTGCTGGCGGCGGTGTTCGCTGCCTATGCGATCGAGCGCTTGAGGTTTTCCGGGGCGCGGCAGGTCGGCTTGGCAATCTTCCTGGCCTATCTCGTGCCGCCCTCGATACTGTTCATTCCCCTGTCGGTAATGGTGTTCAACCTCGGGCTTTACGATACGCCGTTCGCGCTGATCCTCACCTATCCGACCTTCCTCATTCCATTCTGCACGTGGCTCTTGATGGGCTACTTCCGCTCGATACCCTTCGAACTGGAAGAATGCGCGCTGATCGACGGCGCGAGCCGCTGGCAAATCCTGACCAAGATAGTTCTGCCGCTGTCGGTGCCCGGCCTGATTTCCGCCGGCATCTTCGCTTTCACCCTGTCATGGAACGAATTCATCTACGCCTTGACCTTCATCCAATCGTCCGAAAACAAGACCGTGCCGGTCGGCGTGCTTACCGAGCTCGTACGTTCGGACGTCTATGAATGGGGAGCCCTGATGGCAGGCGCGCTGATCGGCTCCCTGCCGGTGGTGGTGCTCTATTCATTCTTTGTCGAGCACTACGTCTCCTCGATGACGGGGGCGGTCAAGGAGTGAAGCTGAGGCGGAAATCCCACCCTCGGCGGACCATCGAAGCAAGCTCGTGGGTGCCAAGCTGATCGTCAGCTTCCGGCCAAAGGCGACGATGGAAAAATCTGCCCGATGGCGCGAAGCCGGCAGCTTCGATCCGATCCGCGCACTCCGCTCCCTCTCCTTCCCGCAAGCCTGCCACAAGCTTGTTGAGGCATGGTCTGGCTAAGGAAAACCGGTAAAAGGCGGACTTTCTTGGCGATTTCTCCACCCAGCGACATCGTTATGGATGTGGCCCGAGCCGCCGACCCGGCGGATATCGAGACCGCCCGCGCCGCGCTGGCAAAGCGGGCCGGCGGCGCTGCGGGCACGTTTTCACTCGACACCGCCGCTTCGGTCGATGCCGGCTCGATCCTGTCGCGCGCCACCGCCGACAAGGCCGCCGCTGCAACCGACCCGGCCAACAAATTCAAGAAGTTCGAGGCGATGGTGCTGCAGACCTTCATCCAGAACATGCTGCCAAAGGACACCGAGGGCGTCTACGGCAAGGGCCTGGCTGGCGACATGTGGAAATCGCAGCGTGCCGAGCGGGTGGCCGACGTGATGGCCGAACGCGGCGGCATCGGCATCGCCAAGTCGATGCTTGCCGACCACTATCTCGAAGGCAAGCGCGTGGTTCCGGTCGGTCCGGTCTCGGGCGGGTTGGAAAAGACCGAGATCGACCAGCAAAACAGCCTGTCGACCTCGCTGGTCCACCAATTGCAGCGCAAGGCTGCGGGGTCGATGACCGGTGACGAGACGACCATAAAAACAAACATCAAGATCTAAACTGGGAAACGCCATGGCCGACTTTTCAGAATCCACCCCCAATCTGCCAGCACGCACGACCGCGTCGGAAGCGCCGATCCCGTTCGCGCGGCCCGGCAACCTCGCCGCCATCATCGGTCGCATCGAGGAAGTGGTCGAGGAAGAGACGGCCGGTATCCGCAACGCGACCAACTATGATCTCAAGGCGTCGAACGCCCGCAAGAGCCGCTACCTCTACGAGTTGACGCGCGCCATGAAGGGCGGCAGCGAAGCCGAATTCCTCGAACAGCACCGCGAGGGCCTGACCCGGCTGCGCCAGAAGCTGGCGAAGAACGAAGCGGCGATCCTGGCGCATCTCAGCGCGGTCAACGAAGTCGCCAGCCTGCTGCGGCACGCCATCCAGCGCGCCGAGACCGACGGCACCTATTCCGCCGGCGAGTTCGGCTGGATGAAGGCATGATGCCGAACACAAGCGACACTTCGGAGATACTGCCGAAGCAACGGCGCAGTGCCGCGTCGCCTTCGCAAGGGACTGATCAAGGGACTGACAAGAGCCGATGATCAAGGTCATCGCCATCGCCGTCTGGATCTGCGCCGCAACCCTCGGCGCCGTGTTCTATTCGTTTCAGGCGGCCGGCGAGCGCGGTGTCGGCGAAACGCCGAAGCCGATGCTGGGCGGTCTCGACTACGTCAAGACCGACATCATTTCGGTGCCGCTGATCCGCGATTCTGAGATCGGCGGCTATTTCCTGACCAAGCTCGTCTACACCGTCGAACCCGAGCAGATAAAGAAGCTGTCCATTCCGGCCGAAGCGCTGATCACCGACCAGGTCTATTCCTACCTCTATTCCAATCCGCAGATCGACTTCACCAACAAGGCGACGATCGATCTCGATGCCTTCCGCGCCGCAATCCGCGATACCGTCAACGCGCGTGTCGGCGCGCCCTTGGTGCATGAGGTTCTGATCGACCAGGTCAATTTCCTGTCGAAGGACGAAATCCGCGACAACTGGCTGCGCCGCAAGAAAAGCGAGACGGCGAGCGAAATGACCAAGGCGTTCAAGGAACACTGAGTTGCCCCGGCTCGGAGTCCCGGCCTCATCGGGGCTCACCTGCCGCGACGGCAGGAACCAACCGCCCGAATTCGCGTTGACGTAAACGTCAACCCAAAGCTATATGCGGCAGCGACCGTGATCGCGAAACTGCGGCATGGGCTTCGGCTGGATCGAAGCGCCGTTGCGAGACAGATGCAACCAGACAAGGAGAACAGCGTGAGCGTTCAGGAGATTGCCGAGAAGATCAAGTCGCGCGTGGCCAGCAGCGGGTTCGATCGTTCCGTGAAATTCGACACCGGCAGCGACGGCGTCATCGTCATCGACGGCGCAACCGTCTCGAACACCGATGCACCCACCGACTGCACCATCAAGCTCTCGCTCGACGATCTGGATTCGCTGATCGCTGGCGACCTGAACCCGACAATGGCGTTCATGACCGGCAAGATAAAGGTCGAAGGCGACATGACCGTCGCCATGGCGCTCAGCCAGCTGATCGGCTGAAGGCATCCAGCCGCCCAAGCGGCACCCACCAAGCGCAAAAACGCCGCCTTTTCGGGCGGCGTTTTTGCATGAAATGCTGCCGGCTTCGTGTCAGGCCGCCGATATCAGTTCCTGCGCCTTCAGCTTGCGGCCGGCCGCCTTCAGCGTGCCGTGCACGCCGTCAAGCGCGCCTTCCACCAGTTCCAGCGCCAGCAGGCGGTGCCGCTCATAGGGTCCCGGCATGGCAAGTGAACCGGTCTTCTCGGCCGAGAAGCCGAAGCGCGCGTAATAGGGCGCATCGCCGACCAAAAGGATAGCGGCATGGCCGAGACGCGCCGCTTCGGCGATGGCATGGCGCATCAGCGCCGAGCCGATGCCGGCATTCTTGAGCGACGGGTCGACGGCAAGTGGGCCAAGCAGCAGCACGGCCGCACCGCCCTCGCCCAGCCTGACATCCCACAGCCGCACGGTGCCGGCCACGCCGCCCGAAGCATCGCGGGCGACGAAGGCCAGGCCTTCCGAGGGCCGCCGGCCACGCCGCAGCTTCTCCGACGACTTTTTCCTGCGCTTCGGCCCCATGGCCCGATCGAGCAACGCCTCGCGCGCCGCAACATCGGCGGCGGTTTCGGCGACCATCACAGAGGCCGGTGCGTGGCCCCCAATTTCAACTGGCATTTCCATTTCAACTGACATTTCCATTTCCGCAATCCCTGGCGAGCGGAGATCTGTTCCACAGGCGAGCCCGGGTGGACGACACGCGCCCACCGGGGATGATCTGATCGGCTCTCTCAGCGCATTTTCAGGCGAAGTTGTGTCCGGTTCGCCGTCCGAAAATGCGCTGAGGAAGCGCCGTCAGATCACATAGGATCGGAGAGGCTCGAAGCCGTTGAAGGCGACCGCCGAGTAGGTGGTCGTGTAGGCGCCGGTGCCTTCGATCAGCACCTCGTCGCCGATGGTCAGCGACAAAGGCAGCGGATAGGGCGTCTTCTCGTACATCACGTCGGCCGAATCGCAGGTCGGGCCGGCGAGCACGCAAGGTGCGGTCTCCGTGCCGTCATGCGGCGTGACGATCGGGTAGCGGATCGCCTCGTCCATCGTCTCGGCAAGACCGCCGAACTTGCCGATGTCGAGGAACACCCAGCGCACATTGTCATTGGCCGCTTTCTTCGAGATCAGCACGACTTCCGACTTGATGACGCCGGCATTGCCGACCATGCCACGGCCCGGCTCGATGATGGTCTCGGGAAGCGCATTGCCGAAATGCTTGCGCAGCGCCGAGAAGATCGCCTGGCCATAGGCCTGGGCGGCTGGCACGTCACGCAGATAGCGCGTCGGGAAACCACCGCCCATATTGACCATCTTCAACACGATGCCTTCTTCGGCGAGCGTCGCGAACACCACCTTGGCGTCGGCCAGCGCACGGTCCCAGGCGGTCAGGTCGGTCTGCTGCGAGCCGACATGGAACGACACGCCATAGGCGTCGAGGCCGAGCCCCTTGGCATGGCGCAGCACGTCGACGGCCATCGCTGGCACGCAGCCGAACTTGCGCGACAGCGGCCATTCCGCGCCCTCGCCATCGGTCAGCACGCGGCAGAACACGCGCGCGCCTGGAGCGACGCGAGCGATCTTCTCGACCTCTTCGACGCAATCGACGGCGAACAGGCGGATGCCGAGCTGGTAGGCGCGTGCGATGTCACGCTCCTTCTTGATGGTGTTGCCGAAGGAGATGCGGTCCGCCGGCGCACCGGCGTCCATCGCCATCTCGACTTCGGCAACGGAAGCGGTGTCGAAGGACGAGCCCATCGCAGCAAGCAGGCGCAGGATTTCCGGCGCCGGGTTTGCTTTCACCGCATAGTAGATTTTTGAATCGGGCAGCGCCTTCTCGAAGGCGCGGAAATTGTCGCGCACGACATCGAGGTCGACGACGAGGCAGGGACCGGTCGGACGTCGGGTGGCGAGGAAGTCAAGGATGCGCTGGGTGGCCATCGGGGTCTCTCCATCAGCGCCTTTCGGCGCGCAATAAGGCTGCGGGACGCGGGCTGTCAGCCTCGCGAACACGCGGTGGACAAAGGCGGGACGGATATCCATGGAACCAGCCGGTGGAGACCCCGGAACCATGAAGCGCCGTCTCGCGGCGGTGAACCCTGGCCCTGCCCGGCCTC
>NZ_RZQY01000180.1:0-9632 GCF_003998575.1 Mesorhizobium sp. M7A.F.Ca.CA.001.10.2.1
GACCCAAGATCACCGTGATCGGCGTCGGCGGCGGCGGCGGCAATGCCGTCAACAACATGATCGCCGAGCAGCTTCAGGGCACCGAATTCATCGCCGCCAACACCGACGCCCAGGCGCTGACCATGTCGAAGGCGACGCGGCTGATCCAGCTTGGCGCCCACGTCACCGAAGGACTGGGCGCCGGATCGCTTCCCGAGATCGGCCGCGCCGCGGCCGAGGAATCGCTCGACGAGATCATGGACCATCTGGCCGGCACGCATATGTGTTTCGTCACCGCCGGAATGGGCGGCGGCACGGGAACCGGTGCGGCTCCAATCATCGCCCAGGCGGCGCGCAAGGCCGGCATCCTGACGGTTGGTGTCGTCACCAAGCCGTTCGCCTTCGAGGGCCGGCGCCGTATGCAGATGGCTGAAGAGGGCATCGAGCGGCTGCGCGAGAGCGCCGACACGGTGATCGTCATCCCGAACCAGAACCTGTTTCGGATCGCCGATGCCAAGACCACCTTCGCCGATGCGTTCGTCATTGCCGATCGGGTGCTCTATGCCGGCGTCAGCTGCATCACCGACCTCATCGTCAAGGAAGGCCTGATCAATCTCGACTTCGCCGATGTCAAATCGGTGATGCGCGACATGGGCCGCGCCATGATGGGCACCGGCGAGGCCTCCGGTGAGGGCCGGGCGATGAAGGCGGCCGAAGCCGCGATCGCCAACCCGCTGCTCGACGAAGTGTCGATGAAAGGCGCCAAGGGCGTGCTGGTCTCGATATCGGGCGGCAGGGACATGACCCTGTTCGAGGTCGACGAGGCCGCCACCCGCATCCGCGAAGAGGTCTACGAGGATGCCGACATCATCGTTGGCGCCATCTTCGACAAGGGCATGGAAGGCCGCTTCAGGGTCTCGGTGGTGGCGACGGGCCTCGACCGTGCGTTTGGTGTGGAGGATGCCGAAGCCGGCATCGCGCGCGACCACGCCGGTCAGCCGGCGCGGACGCTTCAATAAGTCATATCGCGCGTTTATCCTCGCCAGGAGATAATTTCTCGAGGGAGACATCGCCGGATAGCAACTGGCGCAACTATTGTGTTCAGCTGTATCGATCTCGGTACCGCTGCTGCTACAAGAATCCGTCATAGACGGCCATCTATACTGGCTACCCGTATCGTTCGAGCGACGAGAGGCGCGGCTTGGAATTCGACTTGAAAACCATCGAAGCGCTTGCGCCCGATCAGGCGTCGTTGAGCGCAGCGTCCAGGTTGACCAGGCAATCGAACTGGCCACGGCTCGAAAAGAGCGATCAACTGGGGCTCCTCTGGGGGGAATGCCAGGGTTCCGGCTCCAATCCCTATCGTGTGGTCGTCGACACCGGCGACCATGGCTACAAATGCACCTGTCCGTCGCGGAAATTTCCCTGCAAGCACACTTTGGCGCTGATGTGGATTGCAGCCACCACGCCGGCCAGTTTTACCGCCGCAGGCTCGGCCCCGGAATGGGTGAATGATTGGCTCGGCCGCCGCAGGAAGGCCTCGCCGCAGCCGGCGGCGCCAGCGCCCGGTGCGGGAGGCAAGAGCATTGGCGAGGCCTCGCGCGACGACGAAAGCGCTGATGTCGAGGACGCCGCTGCGGTCGAGCGCCGCGAGGCAGCGCAGCGCAAGCGGACGCTGGATACGCAATCCGCGGTGTCGGCGGCGTTGGATGAGCTGGATCAATGGATCGCTGACCAGTTGCGGCTTGGCCTGGCCGGTTTTGTCGACAACAGCAGTGATCGTTGCCGCCGGATTGCGGCACGGCTGGTCGACATGAAGGCGACAGCGCTTGCCGGCCGCATCGACGAGATTCCGTCACGGCTGATGGGGCTGCGCAGCGAGGAGCGCCCGGACGCGGCGATCCGCGAACTAGGCAAGCTTGTGCTGGTGGCCAAGGCCTGGCGATCGACGCCAGGCGACGCCGAATTGAGGCGGCTCGTATCGACGTCCGAAAGCCGTGAGCAGGTTCTGGCCAATCCCGATGCCAAACAGGTCGAAAGCGTCTGGGAGGTGCTTGGCGAGAAGATCGAGTCGCGCCGTGACGGTCTCGTCAGCCATTCGACCTGGCTGCTCAACCTGAAGAGCGCGAGCCCGCAATTTGCTCTCTTGCTCGACTATTTTCCGGCCTCGGCCGGTCGCCGGTCGAACGCCTTCACACCGGGCGACCGGTTCGATGCCAGGCTGGTCTTTTACCCGGCACGCCAGCCGCTGCGGGCCTTGGTGGCGGACCGCAAGGGCGACGTCCCGACAGGTGAGTGGCCCGATTTCGGCTTTCACACAGCCGATCCGCTCGCGGCGCATGCTGCTCACCAGAACACAGCCCCTTGGCTCACCGATTGTCCTGTCATGCTGCCGCCCGGCGCGATCCTGCTGGACGATCGGGGCGCTGCCTGGTGGCAAGCCGCCGGCGATCCGCATGGTATCGCCTTGCCGATTGCCGACACCGTCAATCCAACGCTGCTTGGGCTGGACCTTATGGCAACGGCAGCACTTTGGAATGGCAGCCGGCTTGACCTGCTGGCGGCGCAAAGCGGTTTCGGGAGGCTTGACCTGTCGTGAACGAGATCGAGCAGACCGGCCTGGCGGCCATGCGCGACTGCTGGATCACCGGCGGGACCACCTTCGACCTGGCTCCGGGCGCGTGGAAGGAGATCGCCGGCGGTGCCAGCCCCGACGAGCGCGAACGCCGGCTGCTGGCGATCGCCGCACAAGCTCTCGACACCGCCTTGCGGCCAGCCGCGCCAAAGATGCTGAAACGCCGCCCGCAATTGCCCGAACTCGCCTTGCCGATGCTGCCGGAACGGCTGCGGCCGCTATTGCGAGCCGCGCTCAAGCATGCCGCCGACACAAGAAGCAAGTCGCGTGTGGTCACGCTCGTCGCCAGCCGCGGCTTCGTGCTGCATCCGATGGACTGGATGCCAGCCGCGTCGGATCAGAGCAGTCCGGACGTTTATGCACCCTGGATCGACTGGCAGGCAGGCGCGGACGGCGAAAAACCTGCAAGCCAGGAGCATCTGACGGTGGAAAACTGGGATGACTTCTATCCCGCCGCACGCCGCACCGCGCTCGCCGATATGCGCCGCACCGCACCGGCTTCGGCTCGGCAACTGATCGAAACCAAAGCCTCCGGAGAGCCGGCGGAGATCAGGATTGCACTCGTCGACCTGTTGCGCTTCGGCCTGGGTGCCGATGACGTGCCATTCCTGAAGAGCCTCTCCGCCGATCGTTCCGGCAAGCTGCGCGAGCTCGCTGGCCGGTTGCTGGCAAGATTGGGAGAGCACGGCTCGCCAGGCGGTGGCGGGCCGGAAGATCCGACGGCCGAACTCGCTGCCTTCATCGCTGAAGGCAAATCCGGCTTCATCCGCCGCCGCACCACCTACACGCCGGCAAAACTCAAATCGCCGGCGCAGGAAAGACGTCGCGCCGAACTGTTCGAGACCTGTAACCTGGTCGACCTCGCCACGCGCTTCGGCACCACCGAATCCGAGTTTATCGGGGCGTGGCAATTCGGCGCCGAGAGCAATGCCGATATCCTTGTTGCCCGAATGGTCGCCGCGTCGGGCAGCGACGCCGCGGTGACGCACATGGCGGATATGCTTGTCGCCGAACGTGACAAGCCCGCACTCTTCGTCCTCCACCTCATGGCGCGTCTGGACAGCCGCAGGAAGCGTGTCCTGGTCAGGTCGATCCTGAAGGACACGCAACATCTTGGCGCGCTCAATCTGGCCGAGGGCCTCGAAGCAAGCTGGCTGGAATGGGCCGACCTGACAAACGGCCAGACGCTCGCGGCGCTTCGCTCCGCTGTTGCAGCAAACGATGACGCTGTGAGGCGAGGCGTCGACCAGCTTCTGGAAACTATGGGCTTTCTCGCCACGGCGGCGACGGCGGAGAAATTGATCGGAGACGTTGTTGCGGCCGGTATGGCGCCGGCGGCGCCGTCTCTGGGTCTCCTGCGGCTCAACGCGTCACTGGCCGAGCATTGAACCAACATATGATCAATCCGGAGAACAGCAAATGAACGCAGCCATCCGTCTTCCGGTCGAGCAGGCCTATGCCGCCGAATTGCAGGCGCTCTCGCGCAATGACGACCGGCAAAGGCCTGCCGGATGGAGCCTTTCACCAAAGGCGGTCCTTACCTACCTGCTTGGCGGAAAGGCTGACGACGGGACAGTGATAACGCCCAAATATGTCGGCCGCCGCCGGCTGATGGAAACCGCGGTCGCGACGCTCGCCACCGATCGCGCGCTGTTGCTGCTGGGTGTTCCCGGCACGGCCAAATCCTGGGTGTCGGAACATCTCGCCGCCGCCATCATGGGCGATTCGACCCTGATCGTGCAGTGCACGGCCGGCACCGACGAGAACCAGATCCGCTATGGCTGGAACTACGCACAGCTTCTGGCAAAGGGCCCAAGCCAGGATGCGCTGGTGCCGACGCCGCTCTACCGCGCCATGCAGGACGGCAAGCTTTGCCGCCTCGAGGAGCTGACGCGCATGGGCTCCGATGTGCAGGACACGCTGATCACCGTCCTGTCCGAAAAGATGATGCCGATCCCGGAACTTAACACCTCGATCTACGCGCAGCGCGGCTTCAACATCATTGCCACCGCCAACAACCGCGACAAGGGCGTCAACGAGTTGTCGTCAGCGTTGAAGCGCCGCTTCAACGTCGTCGTGCTGCCTTTGCCCGAAGACATGGCGGAGGAAGTGGCGATCGTCTCCAAGCGGGTCGGCGAGATGGCCGGCGGTCTTGACCTTCCGGTGCCGAAGAATGTCGGTGAGGAGATCGCGCGAGTGCTGACCATTTTTCGCGAGTTGCGCTCCGGTGCTACAGCCGACGGCAAGGTGACGTTGAAGACGCCGTCCGGTTCGCTGTCCACGGCCGAAGCCATTGCCACCATGGTCGGCGGCCTCAGCCAGGCGGCCTGGTTCGACAGCGGCAAGCTCGGCGCCGAAGGCCTTGCCGCCAGCCTCGTCGGCGCGATCGTCAAGGATCCCGTGCAGGACAAATTGGTGCTGGAAGAATATCTGGAAACCGTGCTCAAGAAGCGGCCAGACTATGCCGGCTACTACGCGGCCTTGAACGCGGCAATCTGACGCCATGGGGCTCAGCGACGTTTCCTATTTCGGCATACGCCATCACGGGCCCGGCTCCGCCGACAGCCTGGTGCAGGCGTTGCAGGAGTTGAAACCGGTCGCCGTGCTGATCGAAGGACCGGCCGACGCCAGCCCGCTGTTGCCGTTGCTCGCCCGCCCCGAAATGCAGCCGCCGGTGGCGCTGCTCTGCTATCCCGAAGACGATCCGGCCTCGACAAGCTTCTGGCCCTTCGCCGAATTCTCGCCGGAGTATCAGGCGACGCTCTGGGCCGTCACCAACAATGCGGCAGTGCGCTTCATCGATTTGCCGTCGTCAGCCCGCACTGCGCCGATTGAGGCCGTGGGGGAAACCGAGAGCGATGGAACGGAAGCCAACGTCGAGGCTGACTTGGCGCCGCATCTGCGGGACCCGATCGGAACGCTGGCACAAGCTGCCGGCTATGAGGATGGCGAAAGCTGGTGGTCTGATATCATCGAGCAGAACCCGCAGCCGGGTCCAATCTTCGCGGCAATAGCCGACGCGATGACGACGCTGCGGGACGGCGAAGGTCCGCTTGCGGCGTTTGAGGCGAAACGCGAAGCGCATATGCGGCTTGAGATCGCCGCCGCGCGAAAGGAATTCGATGGGCCGATCGCTATCGTTTGCGGTGCTTTCCATGTGCCGGCGCTGCAGGCGACGCGACCGCTGAAGGAAGACCAGGCGCTACTCAAGGGGCTCGCCCGCCGCAAGAGCATGATGACCTGGGCGCCGTGGACGGGGCCGCGTCTGGCGCTGGGCTTCGGTTATGGCGCCGGCGTTGTCGCGCCCGGCTGGTGCAAGCATCTGTGGCAGACGCGCGGGCAAGGCGACGCCTCGGTCCTTTGGCTGGCGAAGATCGCGGCGGTCCTGAGGGCCAAGGGGCACATGGTCTCGACCGCCTCGCTGATCGAAGCCGAACGGCTGGCCCGCACGCTGGCTGTGATCCGTGAACGGCCAAAGCCCGGTTTCGAGGAATTGCGTGACGCCGCGATCGCCGCCCTGTTCAACGGGGAAGCGCTGCTGTGGGCGCTGGTCGAAGCCGAATTGCTGCTGGGCGCCGATGTCGGTGAAATTCCGCCAGACACGCCGCTGGCGCCGCTAATCGAGGACCTGCAGCGCAACCAGAAGGCGGCACGGCTGAAGCCCGAGGCGCTGGAGCGCGAATTATCGGTCGATCTGCGCAGCGAGAGCGGGCTGTTTCGGTCGACCTTGCTGCACCGGCTGTCCGTGCTTGGCGTGCATTGGGGCAAACTCATCGACAGCGGCCGTAGCCGCGGCACCTTTCGCGAGCGTTGGACGCTGTCGTGGGAACCTGAGTATGCCGTTCGACTGGTGGAGAACCTGGTCTACGGACCAACCATCGAAAAGGCGGCCAATGGTCGGCTGATCCAGATGATCGGCGCGGCGACGTCTCTTGATGCGATGGCCGCACTGGTCCAGGGCGCCATCACGGCAAACCTGTCGGAAGCGTCGATCGCCGGTCTCGCGGCCTTGGAGGAACGGGCAGCCCGCAGCAGCGAATGCCTGGAAATCCTGACATCGGTGCCGCCGCTCGCCGACATCATCCGCTATGGCGAGGCTCGCAAGACGGAAACCGCCCGTCTGTCCGGTCTGCTGGAGCGGCTGATCGTCGAAGGCGGGATCGCGCTCGCCTATGCCGCCCGCGACCTCGATGCCCAGGCATCCACGACGCTGGTCGGCGCCATGCGCAAGGCCGACGAAGCGATCAGTCTGGTCGAGCCTGAACAGGACGTGCTGGACGCCTGGCGCAATGGGCTGGCTGCGGTGCTCGATGGATCGCGCTCGACGGCGCTGGTGGCAGGCTGTGCCGCGCATCTGCTCTACGAAGCCGGCCATCTGTCAGCCGACGCGGCAACCGGTCTGATCGCACGACGTCTGTCTCCAGGAACGCCTGTCACCGAGGCTGCAGGGTTCTTCGAGGGTTTCTTCAGCACTGCCGGCCAACGGCTGATCTACGACGAGGGCCTGCGCGGTGCGGTGGATGCCTGGCTCGCATCCCTCGACGAAGACGCCTTCATTGCGCATCTGCCGTTGCTGCGCCGGGTCTTTTCGCATCTGGACTCGATGGAGCGGCGGCGGTTGATCGAAGCGGTGCTCGGCCGCGCCGCACGCCTGCCTGCCGGACTGACGCCGACTCCGGATGGCGGCGAAGCGTGGCGCCGCCATCTTGAACGGCTCGGACCCTTGCTGACGGGAGGGAGCGGCAATGGATGACGAGGCCGAAATGAGCGAACCAATCCAGGCCGGCGACGGACGGGAGCGCCGCTGGCGCCTGGCGATCGGTGCCGATGAGGAAACCTCGTCAGCGCTGTCCGACACCGACAAGCGGCTTTCGGCGGCGCTCGATGCGCTTTACGGCGATGGTGCCGGCGATGCGGCCGCCGATCCGCGCAAGCGGCGCGGCGGCCTCGGCCGCTCGGCGCCAAGGGTGGCACAGTGGATGGGCGATATCAGATCGTTCTTTCCCGCACAGGTCGTCCAGATCGTCCAGAAGGATGCCTTCGAACGGCTCAACCTGAAGCAGATGCTGATGGAGCCGGAATTCCTTAAGGCGATCGAGGCCGACGTCAATCTCGTCGCCGACCTGATTTCGCTGCGCTCGGTCATGCCGGCCAAGACCAAGGACATTGCGCGCACGATCATCGCCGATATCGTCGCCAAGCTGATGCAGCGGCTGGAGCAGAAGACAGCCGAGGCGATCCGCGGCGCGGTCGACCGGTCGCAGCGCACCAACCGCCCACGCCAGCGCGACATCGACTGGCCGCGTACGATCTCAGCCAACCTTCGCCATTACCAGCCCGAGCACAAAACCATCGTGCCGGAGAAGCTGGTCGGCTTCATGCGCAAACAGCGAAGGCTGGTCGACCTGGATGAGGTGGTGCTGTGCGTCGACCAGTCGGGCTCGATGGCAAGCTCGGTGATCTACGCCTCCATCTTCGCCGCGGTGATGGCTTCCCTGCCGGTCGTGCGGACCAAGCTTGTCTGCTTCGACACGGCGATCGTCGATCTGACCGAGGAGCTTAGCGATCCTGTCGAAGTCCTGTTCGGCGTGCAGCTGGGCGGCGGCACCGACATCAACCAGGCCGTGGCCTATTGCGCGGACCGCATCGAACGGCCGACCAAGTCGCATATGGTGCTGATCACCGACCTTTATGAGGGCGGCAACGGGCAGGAATTGCTGCAGCGGCTTGCTGCACTCGTTCGCTCCGGCGTCAACGTCGTGGTGCTTCTGGCGCTGACCGACCAGGGCAGGCCGGGTTATGACCCGAAGATGGCAGGCTCGGTGGCCGCCCTCGGTATTCCGGTCTTCGCCTGCACGCCGGATTTGTTTCCAGACATGATGGCGGCGGCATTGCGTCGGGAAGATATCGGCGCATGGGCGGCTGGCGCCGATATCAAGCTGGTTCGTGCCGAGGCCGAGACTCCGGAGTAAAACAGCCGTCGCCAGAGCTGCCAGGATGCTTCTGGCAGCTCTGGGATAAATGGCTGGAGCTCAGCCGAACTTCGGGTCGAGGCTGCCCGACTTATAGCGCTTGGCCATTTCGGCGACCGGCAGCGGCTTGATCTTCTGCGCGTTGCCGGCGGTGCCGAACTGTTCGAAGCGCTCCTTGCAGAGCTTGCGCATGGCGGCCATGGCCGGTGTCAAATATTTGCGCGGATCGAACTCGCTCGGGTTCTCGGTCAGCACCTTGCGGATCGCGCCGGTCAGCGCCATGCGGTTGTCGGTGTCGATGTTGATCTTGCGCACGCCGTGCTTGATGCCGCGCTGGATTTCCTCGACCGGCACGCCCCAGGTCGGCTTCATCTGGCCGCCATATTTGTTGATGATCTCCTGCAGGTCCTCGGGCACCGAGGACGAGCCGTGCATGACCAGATGCATGTTCGGCAGGCGGCGGTGGATCTCCTCGATGACGTTCATGGCCAGCACCGCGCCGTCCGGCTTGCGCGAGAATTTGTAGGCGCCATGGCTGGTGCCCATGGCAACCGCCAGCGCATCGACATGGGTGTCCTTGACGAATTCCACCGCCTGTTCCGGATCGGTCAAAAGCTGGTCGTGGCTGATCGCGCCTTCGACGCCGTGGCCGTCTTCCTGCTCGCCGCCGCCGCTCTCCAGCGAGCCGAGCACGCCGATCTCGCCTTCGACGGACACGCCGCCCCAATGCGCCATGTCGACGACGCGCTTGGTGATGCCGGAATTGTAGGCGTAGTCGGCCGGCGTCTTGCCGTCTTCCTTCAGCGACCCGTCCATCATGACCGAGGTGAAGCCGTACTGGATCGCGGTGACGCAGGTGGCTTCGTTGTTGCCATGGTCGAGATGCATGCAGACCGGAATGTCGGGATGGATTTCGACCAGCGCGTCGATCAGCTTGGCCAGCACCACGTCATTGGCATAGGCGCGCGCGCCGCGGCTGGCCTGCAGGATGACCGGCGACTTGGTCTCCTCGGCGGCCTCCATGATGGCGAGGCCCTGTTCCATAT
>NZ_RZQY01000181.1:0-9620 GCF_003998575.1 Mesorhizobium sp. M7A.F.Ca.CA.001.10.2.1
GTATCCGACGGCTAAAGACGGGCAAGGGGTTTTCCTACCAGGGGCCGGACGGAGGGACAGTTTCGGACACTACCAGGGCCCGCATCGAGGCGATCGTCATTCCGCCGGCCTGGACGGATGTGTGGATTTCGCCGGACGCGGACGGCCATATCCAGGCAACCGGCAGGGACCAGCGCGGACGCAAGCAATATCGCTATCATCCGCAATGGGCCGAAGAGCGCGATGGTGCCAAATATTCGAGCCTGGTTGCTTTCGCCGAGAGCCTGCCGGACCTGCGGCACAGGATCGACAGCGATCTGCGCCGTCGTGGCCTGCCGTTCGAGCGTGTCGTCGCCGCGGTCGTCTGGCTGCTCGATAACACGATGATCCGGGTCGGCAATGCCGCCTACGCCCGCGACAACAAGAGTTTCGGGCTGACCACGTTGCGCGACCGGCATGTGGATATTGTCGGTTCAAGCCTGCGCTTTGCCTTCAAGGGCAAGTCGGGCAAGGAGTGGAAGCTGAAGCTGGTCGACCGCCGCATCGCCAGGATTGTGCGCGGCGCACAGGACCTGCCAGGCCAGAAGCTGTTCCAGTATCTCGATGAGGACGGCAACAGGCGGCCGGTCCGCTCCGAGGACGTCAACCGCTATATCCGTGAGGCGGTCGGTGACGCCTTCAGTTCGAAGCATTTCCGCACCTGGGGCGGCACCATTCACGCCGCGTCGCTGTTTGCCCAAACGGAACTGCCGCAAAGCCAGGCACAGCGAAACAGGGCGATGAACAGCGTCATCGACAAGGTTGCCGAGCGGCTGGGCAATACGCGCGCCGTCTGCCGCAAATGCTATATCCATCCGCGGGTCTTCGAAGCGTGGTCCGAGGGGCGGTTGCTGAATGAAATGGCACAAGCCAACAAACGCAAACGCTCCATCGATGGTCTCGATGACGAGGAAGCTCTCGTGCTGCGATGGCTGAAACTGGGAGAAAGCTGACCGGCGCGGCTGGCCGTGGCCAAATCCGTCTACATCTGGATTTTTTTATCGACGTCGTGTCGGGATCGGTCTTACTGTTTCGTCCTTTGACAGAGAAAAGGACCCGCCATGCTCTACGCAATCCTCTGCTATGCCTCCGAAGATGTCGTCTGCTCCTGGAGCAAGGCACAGGACGACGAGGTCATGGCCAATCTCCTCGACGTTCAGGACAAGTACGCCAAGGCTGGTCGGCTCGGCCCGGTGGCACGGCTTCTGCCGACGACCGCCGCGACGACCCTGAGAAAGGTCAAGGGCGAATCGGTCGTCATCGACGGGCCGTTCGCCGAGACCAAGGAACAGTTCCTCGGCTTCTACACGCTCGAATGCGCCGATCTCGACGAGGCGGTGGAGTTCGCCCGCGAGCTTTCCGAAGTCAACCCGAGCGGCGGCTCCTATGAGATCCGGCCGGTCTCGATCTTCAATCCCGCCAAGGTTTCCGCATGACCGAAATGGCCTGGATCAGCTCCGCGATCAGCGCCGCCCGCCCGCAGGCGATGGGTGCGCTGCTGCGTTATTTCCGCGATCTCGATACGGCGGAGGAAGCTTTCCAGGACGCGTGCCTCAGGGCGCTGAAGAACTGGCCGCAGAACGGGCCGCCGCGCGACCCGGCGGCGTGGCTGATCTTCGTCGGCCGCAACAGCGGCATCGATGCGGTGCGCAAGCGCGCCAAGCAGGCGCCGATGCCGGAGGAAGACCAGGTTTCGGATCTGGAGGACGCCGAGAGCGATATCGCCGAGCGGCTGGACGGGGCGCACTACCGCGACGACATATTGCGGCTGCTGTTCATCTGCTGCCATCCTGATCTGCCGGCAACGCAGCAGATCGCGGTGGCGCTGCGCATCGTCTCCGGTCTTACGGTCAAGCAGATCGCGCGCGCCTTCCTGGTTGGCGAAAGCGCCATGGAGCAGCGCATCACTCGCGCCAAGGCGCGCATTGCGGACGCCGGCGTGCCGTTCGAGACGCCGGGCGCGGTCGAGCGGTCGGAACGCCTCGCCGCCGTCGCCGCCATGGTCTACTTGGTCTTCAACGAGGGCTATTCGACCAACAGCGGCGAGGCGCCGGCCCGCGCACCGCTGTGCGAGGAGGCGATCCGGCTGGCACGGCTCCTGCTGCGGTTGTTCCAGACCGAGCCGGAGATCATGGGGCTGACGGCGCTGTTGCTTCTGCAGCATGCGCGCGCACCGGCCCGTTTCGACGAGAGCGGCGAGATCGTGCTGCTCGAAGACCAGGATCGCAGCCTGTGGAGCCGCAAGATGATCGATGAGGGGCTGGCGCTGGTCGACAAGGCGCTACGCCATCGCAAGCCCGGCCCCTACCAGGTGCAAGCGGCGATTGCCGCACTGCACGCGCGGGCCGAAAAGGCGGAGGATACCGACTGGAACGAGATCGACCTGCTCTATCGCTTGCTGGAGCAGATGCAGCCGTCGCCGGTGGTCACGCTCAACCGGGCTGTCGCGGTCTCGAAGGTGCGTGGACCGGCAGAGGCGCTGGCCATGATCGAGCCGCTGGAAGAACGGCTTTCCGGCTATTTCCATTTTTTCGGCCTCAAGGGGGGCCTCTTGATGCAACTCGACCGGGGGGACGAGGCGCGCGTCGCCTTCGACCGCGCCATAGCGCTTGCTAACACGGCGGCGGAAGCGGCACATATCCGCATGCATATCGACCGGCTGATCAGGGACGGTGCGGTACGCCCACCGGCCAAGAAGGCAAACTGAGCGCCATCTGCCCCATCTGGCTCAATCGTGCAGTTTGGGCTTAGACCATGCCGGGGTGGTGATTTTCCCTTGAAACGAGTAATGCCACGCGATGATCGTGCCTGAGGTGCCTTTGTGCACGCGGGCAGCATGACGCCAGGCTTTGACCGGCATGCCTTTTGTGCATGTCGTTGTCCCAAAACCGCGGGGCACTTTTGGGCGACATGCATTATGAGCGACTGGATCTGAAAGGGACAAGAATGACGATAGGCAAGGAAACGACCGAACTGCTGGCGAAACTGGGTGTGGCCAAGGAGACGCTTGTCGGCGGCGACCTGATCGTGCGCAGCCCGGTGACGGGCGAGCAGATCGCGGCGCTGAGGACGATCTCGCCGGCCGAAGCGGCTAAGATCATTGATGCCGCGCACAAGGCCTTCCAAGCCTGGCGCATGGTGCCAGGCCCGCGGCGTGGCGAACTGGTGCGGCTGCTGGGCGAGGAGCTGCGTACGCACAAGGCCGAGCTTGGCCGGCTGGTCTCGATCGAGGTCGGCAAGATCCCGTCCGAGGGCCTCGGCGAAGTGCAGGAGATGATCGACATCTGCGATTTCGCCGTAGGCCTCTCCCGGCAATTGTACGGCCTGACCATCGCCACCGAGCGCCCGGGCCATCGGATGATGGAAACCTGGCATCCGCTCGGCGTCGTCGGCGTCATTTCCGCCTTCAACTTCCCGGTGGCTGTGTGGTCGTGGAATGCCGCCCTGGCACTGGTCTGCGGCGACGCAGTGGTGTGGAAGCCGTCGGAAAAGACGCCGCTGACCGCACTTGCCTGCGAGGCTATCTTCAAGCGTGCGGTCGAGCGCTTCGGCGCGGACGCACCTGATGGCCTGGCGCCGGTGCTGATCGGCGACCGCGCCGTCGGCGAGATCCTGGTCGATCACCCCAAAGTGCCGCTGGTTTCGGCAACCGGCTCGACCCGCATGGGCCGCGACGTCGGCCCGCGGCTGGCCAAGCGCTTTGCGCGCGCGGTGCTGGAACTCGGCGGCAACAATGCCGGCATCGTCTGCCCGACCGCCGATCTCGACATGGCGCTGCGTGCGATTGCGTTTGGAGCGATGGGCACGGCCGGCCAGCGCTGCACGACGCTGCGGCGCCTGTTCGTGCATGACAGCGTCTACGACGCCTTGGTTCCGCGCCTCAAGAAGGCCTACGAGAGTGTGTCTGTCGGCAATCCGCTGGAGACGTCCTCGCTGGTCGGGCCGCTGATCGACAAGGCGGCCTTCGACGCCATGCAGAAGGCGCTGAAGGAAGCCGCTGCCCATGGCGGCAAGGTGACCGGCGGCACGCGGGTCGAGAACGGCCATCCGGATGCGTACTACGTGCACCCGGCGCTGGTCGAAATGCCAAGCCAGGTGTCACCGGTGACGGAAGAGACCTTCGCGCCGATCCTCTACGTGATGAAATATTCGGACTTCGACGCGGTGCTCGACGAGCACAATGCCGTGGGGGCAGGCCTGTCCTCGTCGATCTTCACCCGAGACCTGCAGGAATCCGAGCGTTTCCTGGGTGTCGACGGATCGGATTGCGGCATTGCCAATGTCAACATCGGTACCTCGGGCGCCGAGATCGGCGGTGCCTTTGGCGGCGAAAAGGAAACCGGGGGCGGCCGCGAGAGCGGCTCCGACGCATGGAAGGCCTATATGCGGCGCGCCACCAACACGGTGAACTATTCCAAGGCGCTGCCGCTCGCCCAGGGCGTGTCATTCGATATCGACTGAAAGGCTCGCCGGCTTGGGCATCCCCGCACCGGGGATGCCGCACCGGTCAGCTGCCTGCCGGCGAGTCGAAGGCCTTGACGAACGCGGCATCGATGATAGCCAGCTTGACGGCCTGGGCGGTCATGTATTCCCGGTAGAAATCGCCCGACACCCACATCACCGAATTGCCGCGCTGGCCAAGCCAGCCAACGCTGCCGAGGTCTTCAGCATCCCGCAGTTTGCGTGCCAGGTGGGTTCGCGACAGCTTGAGCCATTTGGCGAAATCGCCGATCGAGACGACGCCGGTCGGTATTTCAGCGAGGCCGGCATGGTCGGGATCGACGCCCGATATCAGCCAGTCCATGACGACGCCGCCATTGTTGAGCCAGGTGAACAGCGAAAAGGTCTGCCTGGGCTCGCGCACGGGGCTGGAGGAGATCAGGCCGTCGGCCACCAGCGGCTGCACCCTGGCGAGAGCATCGGGCCGCTCCAGAAACGTCGCCAGACGGTTCGCACCGTTGAGACTGTCCAGCGTGTGCAGGTGCGCCATCATCCAGCCGGCAACCGTCTCCAGCGTGTTCACCGTTGGCTGAATGGGGCGGATGCGGCCGTCCTGTGTTGCCGGCAGGTGCTCGATGAAATTGTAATGCAGCATCTCCTTGAGGAAGGCGTCGGCGGTGTTGCGGCTGGCGACGGAATTCTCCCGGATGACGTCGATGAAACGCGCCGCCGTCAACTGCTTGCGGTAATCATCGGGCTCCCGTCTGAAATGCAGGGCAAGGCCGATATGCGCCATCAACCAGCGCTGCTGGGTGGCAAATATCGAGGCGAGCCTCGGGTTCATCCCATAGGCCTGGATCATCGCCTGCGCCTGGGCACGGACACAGCGATGCAATGCCGGGTGACCGGCAATATGGTCAAAGGTCTGCGTCATTCCCCCCATGCTCCGATCCAGCCTTACGGCCACGAAGACGCAGATCACATTCTCAGCCTTCACGGCCCGTGTCCAGACGCGCCCTGTCTATAACAGGTTATGATCGCCAGGAGACAATGTTCTCGGTCCGGGCAGATGTCGATCGCGCCGACCCTCAGCGGTCTTCCGGGACTGGAAAACAGGCGGCGAATGCCGCATCGACAATGGCCAGCTTGGCGGCCTGGACGGTCATGTACTCCTGGTAGAAGGTGTTCGACACCCACATCACCGAATGGCCGCGCTGGCCGAGCCAGCCGATGCTGCCGAGTTCCTCGGCAGCGCGCAGCTTGCGGGCGAGGTGGGTCCGCGACAGCTTGAGCCATCTGGCGAAATCTCCGATCGAAACCACGCTGGTCGGAATCCGGTCCAGGCCGGCATGATCGGGGTCGATGCCCGACATCAGCCAGTCCATGACAATGCCGCCATTGTTGAGCCAGATGAACAGCGAAAAGGTCTGGTTGGGCTCACGCACCGGCTTGGAGGCAAGCAGGCCGTCCGCGACCAGAGGCTGCAGCCTGGCAACCATGTCGGGCCGCTCAAGGAACCTGGCCAGCCGGTCGGCACCATCGAGATGATCCAGCGTCTGCAGATGAGCAAGGACCCAGCCGGTGAAAGTCTGCACGGTTGCCGCCGTTGGCTGCAAGGGGTGCGTGCGCCCGTCGCCACCCGAAACATACTCGGCGACATGATAGTGCAGCATCTCCTTGATGAAAGCGTCCGCCGTGTTGCGGCTGGCCACCGCGTGCTGGTGTACGAACTCGATGAAACGCGATACCGTCAGCTCCTTGCGGCGGTCGTGCGGATCGCGCCTGAAATGCATGGCAAGGCCGACATGACCCATCAGCCAACGCTGCTGCGTGGCGAAAATGGAAGCCAGTCGCGGGCTCGTTTCATAGATGTCGATCAGCGCCAACGACTGTGCCTGGACACAGCGATGCAGGGCCGGATGGCCGGCAATGTCTTCCAGATTCAGCGCCATCCTCCTCATGTTCCGAGTTAACTCCAACAGCGGAGTCGCGTCCACATTTTCCAGCCTTCGACAGCTGTGTCCAGAGGCACCGAATGCGAAGAGCAAGCCCAACCCGAACATGGGGCAGGCCACGACCGGTTCATGGTGGGGTCCGCTAACCGGTTGCTACGCTTTGGAAAACCCCTCCCAATAATAGTCAGCCGGACGGCCGCCCGTTGAATTGACGTTCACCAGAGCGCGGCATAGTTTCCGCGACATCCGAGCGGCGGGGGCACGCCTTCCCGGAAATGAGTTCGAAAGCAGAAGCCAATTAACGAGCGATGAAATCTCGCGCGGTGGCGAAGCTTTGCCGAACTCTACCTCGAAGGACGAGTGATTGAGTGAAGTATACAAGCAAGATCGCGGTTGGCAGGGATAACGACTGTCACCCAGTTTTCGGTGAGCTGGCAGCCCGTGGGGGATGGTTGATCCTGCTTGTTGCCTCGGCGTGCCTGTGGCTTCAAGCCGGCGCATTCGCGCAGACAGCCAGCCAGATCACGCCGCCCAGCTTTCGGCCGCCGCCGGCAGCCAACACGGCAGGTGTTTCCATTCCCGAAGGTGTGGGCCTCGAAGCGCCGGCGGGTGCCGGGAAGCTCAAGGTCAAGCTCGGGGATGTCAGCGTCGAAGGCGGCTTGCCCGACATGGCTGACGCAACACGCAAGATCGTTGCCGGCCTTGCGCACCGCACGGTGACGGCGGCGGAAATCTTTGCCGCGGCGCGAAAACTCGAAACCGAATATGGATGGGCCGGCTATGCGCTGGTGCGGGTGGTGCTGCCGGCGCAGAAGCTCAACGACGGCGCAAGACTCCGGCTGGTCGTCGTCGATGGCTTTCTCGAACGGATCGACACCAGCAATCTGCCCGAGCGCATACGCGGGCGGGTCGAGGCAACGCTGGCGCCGCTCGTTGGACAGAAAAGCATCAAGCTGTCGGCGATCGAACGCAAGCTGCTGCTGGCTGGCGATACGCCCGGCGCCCGGCTGCGCTCGACCTTGCAGGCAGGCTCGGCCAAAGGCGCAAGCGTGCTGGTCATCGACGGCAAATATCGCCCGATCGGCGGCCAAATGACCGGGGACAACTCGCTATCGCCATCGTTGCAGCGCTGGTCTACGGGCATCGGCGTCGATTTCAACTCATTGCTCGGCCTCGGCGAACTCGTCTATGTCAGGGCCGGCGGCTACCCCGATGGCGGCGAGAGCGGCCTGTTCACGGATGGCCCACGCAATCGCAACTATGCCGCCGGCATCGTCGTGCCGATCGGCTATGACGGGCTGACGCTCAACCTGGAAGCCAGCCGCACGCAGGCCAATCCGACAGCCGAGCCCGGCACGCTCGGCTTCGGCAGCGCTTTCGAGCGTTATTCGGCGCGGCTTCGCTATCCCTGGATACGCAGCCGCGCGCTTACGATCAGCACCGAACTGTCATTCGACGTGCAAAACGACACGCTCGACGCGGTGACGCCGATTTCGCTGCCGATCGCCGAGGACCGATTGCGCATTGCCCGGCTCGGTCTCGATGGCACCTGGTTCACACCGCTTGGCGGCGTCTTCATCGGCAACGTCGTTGCCTCTTTTGGTATCGATGGGCTCGGCGCGCGCTCGGCCGCCGATGCGACGCCGCTGCTGCCGCTGTCGCGCCAGGGCGCCGACGCCGCTTTCCAGAAGCTGGAGATCTCGGCCAGCTACAGCCAGCCGCTTTCCGCCCATCTCGGCCTCGATCTCTACGCCCGCGCGCAGACCTCGTTTGGCAAGCCGCTGCTGCAGTCCGAACAGATCGGGCTGGTCGGCGCGAACGGCCTGTCGAGCTTCGACGCCGGCGCGCTGCAGGGCGATTCCGGCTATGTGCTGCGCGGCGAGCTGTCCTCACCCTGGTACGTCCCGTTCACCGGCGGCATCGTTTCGTTGTCTCCCTACGTGTTCGGCGCTGTCGGCCAGGTGCATCTCGAAATGCCGACCGCGCTCGAGACGGCCAACATCGTCGGCGCGTCATACGGGCTTGGCCTTAAGGTCGGCACCGCGCTGGCGGGTGACGCGACCAACGCCAGCCTGACGCTGGAATGGGGCCGCCAGCATCGCGACGATCACCTGCCGACAAGCGATCGCTTTTCGCTCAGCGGCGCCGTCCAGTTCTAGAGAGATCACCATGAAGCGCAAAGCCCACCTCTCACGGCGGCACCTTAACCGCACCGGCGCGCCGTTGATGGCGCTGCTTTTGACGTCGACGGCACTTGTCGGCTTCACGTCGGCGCGAGCACAGGAACTGCCAACAGGCGGCAGCGTGGCGTCCGGCGGTGTCACCATCGCCAATCCATCGTCGTCGCAACTGACCATCAAGCAGTCGACCAGTTCGGCGATCGTCAACTGGCAGAGTTTTTCCATCGGCGCCGGCGCAACAGTCACTATCGACCAGCCATCGTCCTCGGCAACGATGCTGAACCGCGTCACCGGTGGCACTAAATCGACCATATCGGGCCAGCTCAACGCCAATGGCCAGGTGTTCCTGGTCAATCCCAACGGCATTGCCATCTCCAAGACCGGCAAGGTCAGTGCCGCCGGTTTCGTCGGCTCCTCGCTGGGCATCAGCGACGAGGATTTTGAGGCCGGAAAGCTGGAGTTCGAAGGCAAGGGAGCTTCCGCTGCCGTCGCCAACCAGGGTGCGATCAGCATCGGGCGTGGCGGCTATGCCGCATTGATCGGCGGCAGCGTCGACAATGCCGGCTCGATCACCGTGCCGCTCGGCAAGGTCGGGCTCGGCTCGGGCGAGAAGGCGGCGCTCGATCTGTCCGGCGACGGCTTCTTGCAGGTCTCCGTGCCGACCAGGGCTGATGGCAGCAATGCGCTGGTCAGCAATTCCGGACGTATCAGTGCCGATGGCGGACTGGTCGAACTCAAGGCGGCGGCGGTGCGCAATGCAGCACGCCAGGCCGTCAACATGTCCGGTGTCATCGAGGCACGCACGGTGTCAGGTCAATCCGGCGCCATCGTGCTTGGCGGCGATGAAGGCGCGGTCGAAATCACCGGCACGCTCGACGCTTCGGCCAAGGCCGGCGGCAAGGGCGGCAAGGTCACGGTCACCGGCCGCAAACTGAAGCTCAAAGCCGCCAAGGTCGATGCCTCGGGCAAGGATGGCGGCGGCAGCGTCAGGATCGGCGGTGACAAGCAGGGCAAGGGCACCTTGCAA
>NZ_RZQY01000182.1:0-9609 GCF_003998575.1 Mesorhizobium sp. M7A.F.Ca.CA.001.10.2.1
GGCCGATGTCGTGGCCGCGCAACTGCCGTTCCGGCATGTCGCTTCCCTCGCCCTAGTGGTCGCCGCCTCCGCAATGGCTGGACAGCCGCCGGTCCATTATGCCGCCCGCTATCGCATCCTACGAGGACCATCATGACCGCCGCCCTACAACCCTTGGAACCGGCATTGGCCACCGACCGCGCCCGTCGCGGTGGCCGCGCCGGAAAGCGCGCCGGCGGCTCGGCCGCGTTCGAGCAGCCGGCTTTCCGCCAGCTGAAAAACCCGCTGACGCCGACCAGGCTGGTCTCCGACGACGAGCTGGAATCGATCCACCTCGCCTCCCTGCGCGTGCTCAGGGAAATCGGCGTCGATGTGCTGCATGACGAAGCCCGCAGCATCATGAAGGCGCATGGCGCCGATGTGCGCGACGGCAGCGAGCGGGTGCGCTTCGACAGCGACATGATCCTCGAACTGGTGTCGCACTGCCCGTCGGAGTTCACCATCCATGCCCGCAATCCGGCGCACAATGTGCGCTTTGGCGGCAACAATGTGATCATCTCGATGATGGCGTCGGCGCCCAATTGCTCCGACATCGATCGCGGCCGCCGGCCCGGCAACCAGCAGGACTACCGCAATTTCTTAAAGCTCGCGCAGATGCACAACATCCTGAACTGCACGGGCGGCTACCCGGTCGAGCCGACCGATATCCATCCGTCCGTCCGCCACCTCGAATGCATCCGCGATCTCAGCGTGCTCACCGACAAGGTGTTCCACATCTATTCGCTCGGCAAGGAACGCAATGTCGACGGCATCGAGATCGCCAGGATCGCGCGCGGCATCAGCCACGAGCAGATGCTGGAAGAGCCGTCCGTCTTCACCATCATCAACACGAATTCGCCGCTCAAGCTCGACGTGCCGATGATGGAAGGCATCATCCAGATGTCGAGCAAGGGCCAGGTCGTCGTCGTGACGCCGTTCACCCTGTCGGGCGCCATGGCGCCTGTCACCATCGCCGGCGCACTGGTGCAGCAGAACGCCGAGGCGCTTGCCGGCCTCGCCTTCGCCCAGATGGTGCGCAAGGGCGCACCCGTCGGCTATGGCGGCTTCACCTCCAATGTCGACATGAAGTCCGGTTCGCCGGCGTTCGGCACGCCGGAATACATGAAGGCGCAGCTCGTCGGCGGCCAGCTTGCCCGCCGCTACAACATTCCCTACCGCACCTCCAACACCTGCGCCGCCAACACGGTCGACGCGCAGGCGGCTTATGAAAGCGTGTTCTCGCTGTGGGGCGCCATCCAGGGCGGCGGCAATCTGATGATGCATGCCGCCGGCTGGCTCGAAGGCGGCCTGCGCTGCTCCTACGAGAAGACCATCCTGGACATCGACCTGCTGCAGATGGTGGCCGAATTCCTGACCCCCCTCGATCTTTCCGACGAGGCACTCGGCTTCGACGCCATCCAGTCGGTCGGTCCCGGCGGCCATTTCTTCGGCACCCAGCACACGCAGGACCGCTACAAGACCGCCTTCTACTCGCCGATCCTGTCCGACTGGCGCAATTACGAGACCTGGGCGGAAGCCGGCTCGCCGACGGCGCTCGAAAAGGCCAACAAGGTCTGGAAGGAGCGGCTGGCGTCCTATGAGGAGCCTTACATGGACCCGGCCATCCGCGAGGAACTCAACGCCTTCGTCGCCAAGCGCCGGTCCGAAGGCGGCGCGCCGACCGATTTTTGATCGGCAGTGCTGTTGATGAACGGTCGACCCCCACTCCGTCGAGCTGTGCTCGACACCTCTCCCCCGATCGACGGGGGAGAGGAAAGGCGCGAACTTATGCAGGCTGGCTCCCTTCCTCTCCCTCCGGAGGGGGGAGAGGTGGCTCGGCGAAGCCGAGACGGAGTGGGGGAAGCCCGCCCCGCAACACGCAGCCGCCGCAAAACGGGCATCACCCAGCGAGCCCGAAAACTCAGGCAAGGTGACAACCAGGCCGAAGCGCTGCTTTGGCTTGAGTTAAAAGCCCGCAAACTTGGCGGCTACAAGTTCACGCGACAGTTCTCTATCGGACCATACTACGCAGACTTCGCTTGCCGCGAAAAATGGCTCGTCGTGGAAGTCGACGGACATCAACACGCCGACTGTTCCTATGACCGCCGCCGCGACGATTTCATGCATGCCCAGGGCTATTCGATCCTGCGTGTTTGGAGCCATGAAGTCTTGAAGCATCGTACTTCGGTTTGTGAAACCATCCTCGCCGCGCTCGATGGCAGGCTAGCCGAGAACATCACGGCACCCGACCTCCGCTTTGTCTTCACGCCTCACTCACCCGATTCAATCTCTTCAAAAACGGACCTATCTAGATGAAATCTCACGTAAAAGCGGTTGTTATCGGCGGCGGCGTCGTCGGCTGCTCGGTTCTCTACCACCTGGCCAAGGCCGGCTGGACCGACATCATGCTGATCGAGCGCTCGGAGCTCACCTCCGGCTCGTCCTGGCACGCCGCGGGCGGCTTCCACACGCTGAACGGCGACCCCAACGTCGCCAAGCTGCAGGCCTATACGGTGCAGCTCTACAAGGAGATCGAGGAAATATCCGGCCAGTCCTGCTCCCTGCACCTGACCGGCGGCGTGATGATGGCCGACACGCCCGAGCGCATGGACTTCCTGCGGCTGGCCCACGCCAAGGGCCGCTATCTCGGCATGGACACAGAGCTGATCACCCCTTCCGAAGCCAAGGCGATGTTCCCGCTGATGGACGAGACCAACTTCGTCGGCGCCATGTGGGACCCGGTCGAAGGCCATCTCGATCCGTCGGGCACCACCATCGCCTATTCCAAGGCGGCGAAAAAACTCGGCGCCGAGATCGTGCTGCGCAATCGCGTTGTGGAACTGACACAGGAGGTCGACGGCACCTGGAACGTCGTCACCGAACAGGGCACGGTGAAGGCCGAGCATGTCGTCAATTGCGGCGGCCTGTGGGCGCGCGAGATCGGCCGCATGGTCGGCGTCGAACTGCCGGTGCTGGCCATGGAGCACATGTATCTGCTGACCGAGCCGATGCCGGAGGTCGAGGAATTCAACAAGTCTACCGGCCGCGAAATGATCGGCGTGCTCGACTTCAAGGGCGAGATCTACACCCGCCAGGAACGCAACGGCATCCTGCTCGGCACCTATGAGAAGGCCTGCAAGCCGTGGTCGCCGGTCAACACGCCGTGGGATTTCGGCCATGAATTGTTGCCGCCGGACCTCGATCGCATCGCCCCGTCGCTGGAAATCGGCTTCAAGCATTTCCCCGGCATCGAGAAAGCCGGCATCAAGCAGATCATCAACGGCCCCTTCACCTTCGCGCTCGACGGCAACCCGCTGGTCGGCCCGGTCCAGGGCCTGACCAATTTCTGGTGCGCCTGCGCCGTCATGGCCGGCTTCAGCCAGGGCGGCGGTGTCGGCCTCGCGCTGTCGAACTGGATGGTGCATGGCGATCCCGGCTTCGACGTCTGGGGCATGGATGTCACCCGCTTCGGCGAATGGGCAGGCCTGCGCTACACCAACGCCAAGGTGCGCGAAAACTATTCGCGCCGCTTCTCCATCCGCTTCCCCAATGAGGAACTGCCGGCGGCACGCCCGGCGCAGACGACACCGCTCTACGACACGATGCTGGCCAACAATGCCGTCATGGGCGACAGCTGGGGACTTGAAACGCCGCTCTGGTTCGCACCGAAAGGCAAGGAACCCAGGGATATCGTCTCCTTCCACCGCTCCAACGATTTTGGGCCGATCGGTGAGGAAGTGCGCGCCACGCGTGAGCGTGTCGGTGTCACCGAGATCGCCAATTTTGCCAAATACGAAGTCTCGGGACCCGCAGCCGAGGATTTCCTCAACCGGCTGATGACCAACCGCATGCCGAAGACCCGCCGTATCGTGCTGACGCCGATGCTCAACGAATTCGGCAAGCTGATTGGCGACTTCACCATCGCCAAGGCGGCAGAAGACCGCTTCATGATCTGGGGTTCCTCGGCGGCGCAGAAATACCACATGCGCTGGTTCGAGAAGCATCTACCGAAGGACGGAACGGTGCGCATCCACCGCTTCGACCAGACGCTGGTCGGCCTGTCGATCGCAGGGCCGAAGTCACGTGACTTGCTGCAGAAATTGGTCGATGTCGATGTCTCGACAAAAGCCTTCCGCTTCATGGATTTCCGCGAGATGGCGGTTGGCGGGGCGCCTTGCATGGTCAACCGCATCACCTACACCGGCGACCTCGGCTATGAAATCTGGATGGCACCGGCCTACGAGCGCCTGGTTTACAAAGCGATCAAGGACGCCGGCGAGGAATTCGGCCTTGTCGATTTCGGCATGCGCGCGCTGCTCTCCATGCGCCTCGAAAAGAATTTTCCGACCTGGTTCCGCGAGTTGCGGCCGATCTATGGACCGTTCGAAGGCGCGATGGACCGCTTCATCAAGCTCGAGAAGAACGACTTCATCGGCCGCGAGGCCGCTGCCAAGGAACAGGCCGAGGGGCCAAAGCTGCGCCGCGTCTCCTTCATCGTCGATGCCACCGACGCCGATGTCATGGGCGATGAGCCGATCTGGGCCAAGGTCAGCAAGGACTATGGCACGGTTGAAAAGCCGCATGGCTATGGCGCGCCCCGCTTCGACGAGGGCGGCAAGGAAATACGTGGCTCCAAGGCTACCGAAGGCGCTTCCGCCGTGCGGGGTATCGTCGACGGTGACTGGCGCGTGGTCGGCTGGGTCACGTCGGGCGGCTATGCGCATTATGTGCAGAAGTCGATGGCGCAGGGCTACGTCCCCGCAGCGCTTGCCGAGGACGAAAGTGCCGGGCTGTTCGAGATCGAGATCCTCGGTCACCGGCGCCCGGCCCGCATCAATGTCGAAGCGCCCTTCGATCCGAGCGGCGAGAAGATGCGGACCTGAGTTTCGACCATGGACAACGCGGGGCCGAAGGGCAGCTTTGGCCGGCATCGCAAAATCATGCCGTTCGAAGCCGATTCGATCGAAGCCTTGCGCGACGCCTCCCGCCAGAAGGCGGCTTCGCTCAACCAGCATGTGCTGGGCTACGGTGCGCAGGCCGAGGCTGAATGGGCCGCGGCAGGCATTGCCGCGCCCGATCTGGCGGCGATGCGCCAATACCGGCTGGAGCGCATCCGCGCCGAGCTGAGGCGCCGCGGCTATGCCGGCGCCGTGCTCTACGATCCCGTCAACATCCGCTACGCCACAGACAGCACCAACATGCAGCTATGGGTGGCGCACAACCCGACGCGGCATTGCTTTGTCGCCGCGGAGGGGCCGGTGGTGCTGTTCGACTATTTCTCCTGCGAGCATTTGTCCGATCATTCCGGCGTCGTCGACGAAGTGCGACCGGCAGTGTCGTGGATGTATCTCTATGGCGGTGAGTTGACCGAGCAAAAGGTCCGCCGCTGGGCCGCAGGAATAGCCGATCTGGTGAAAGAGCATGGCGGCGGCAACAGCCGCATCGCCGTCGACCATATCAATCCGGAAGGCGTCGAGGAGCTGGCTCGCCTCGGCATTTCCATCGGCAATGGCGAAGCGTTGATGGAGAACGCGCGGCTGATCAAATCACCCGACGAGATCCTCGCCATGCGCCGCGCGATCGTCGCCTGCGAGGCGGCGATGGGCGAGATGGAACAAGCGCTGAAGCCGGGGATTTCCGAAAACGAATTGTGGGCGGAACTGCACCGCGGCAACATCGCGCGCGGCGGCGAATGGATCGAGACGCGACTGCTGACGTCAGGCCCGCGCACCAATCCGTGGTTCCAGGAATGCTCGTCGCGCAAGATCGAGGCTGGCGATCTCGTCGCCTTCGACACCGACCTGATCGGCCCCTACGGCTTCTGCGCCGACCTGTCGCGCACATGGCTGTGCGGCGATGGAAAGCCGACCAGCGAACAGCGCGACCTGTTCCGCATCGCTGCCGACCAGATCGGGCACAACGCGGCACTGATGCAGCCAGGCATCTCGTTTCGCGACCTCGTCGAACGCTCGGCGGTGCCGCCCGGCGACTGCTTCCCGACGCGCTACGGCGTGCTCTATCACGGCGTCGGCCTGGCCGATGAATACCCGACCTTGCCGCATGCCAGCGACTGGACATCGGACACTCCGGACGGCGTGCTGGAACCGGGCATGGTGCTGTGCGTGGAAAGCTATATCGGCAGGCTTGGCGGGCGCGAAGGCGTCAAGATCGAGGAACAGATACTGATCACCGAGACGGGCAACGAACAGCTCTCAACCTACCCGTTGGATAAGAGACTGCTCGGCTAGCCCGGCAATGGCCTCGCGCAACGCCCCAACCGTCTTTTCCGGTGTCCCTGCGGCGGTGATGTAGGGCAGGCCTTTGCGCCGTCCGGTCCAGCCAACGACCGCCACCTTTTTCGCCGCCGGCTCGAAGCGTTGCGCCAGCGCCCAACTCTCGCAGTCGATGGCCGCTATATCGGCCTTGCCCTCTGCAATTGCGACGATCGAGGAACGGTGCCCACCGCTTTCGCTGCGCGAGGCAAAGAGGTCAAGGCTCTCGCCCATCGCCTCCAGGTCGCGCGTCAAACCGAGGAACCCCGACATCGAATCGAGGCTGTTGAAGGTGAAGCGCTTGCCGCGGATCCGATCGAGTGGGATCAGCGGGCTGCCGTCATTGGGCGAGGCAACCGACGGCGCGCCATCCGCCAGCATGACGATGGCGCTGGAATAGAGCTCGCCCTGCCCGCCTTCGTAGGCGTCGTAGCTTGGCTGGGCAACCACCTGCACATGCCTGGACAGGCCGAGTTCCATCGGCCCCCAGCAGGTCTGCGCGAACAGCAGCGCCGGGTGCAGCCACAGTCTGTGAAAATCGAGTTCGTCCGGCGGCAATGTCACTGGATCGGATGCGATCAATGCACCGGCAGCATCACGAATACCGCCCGGCACCGGCGGCAGGTCTCCATTGCGCCGCACGATGGTTTGCGGTGCGTCGATACCCTTTTGCCGAAACGCGTCGCGCAACAGCGCCCATTGCGCGTCGACCTCGCCGCGTATTTCGGGCCAGTCATACATCGGCAACGCCGCAACCAATTCACTCATGCCGGATATCAAATCATCATGTCTGGAAAAATGATCGCAAAAACGCGGCGCCCAATCAGAATTGGCCGACACGGATTCCGGGTAGACCGGAATTATTCCTTCGGCGGCTCTGCGGGAACCGGCGCACTGCCGAGTCCGCTGATGCTGCGCGCCCTGATGCGCGGCTTGAAGGCCCTGCCCGGCTCGGCTTGACGCCGCAGCACCGGGTGCACGATCGGCTCCTTCGCCTTGAACGCATAGGCTTTGATCAGCGCGAAATAGTTGGGATAGGCATAGCCATTGTTCATCCGCAGCCATTCCTCACGGCGATCGCGAAACAGCTTGGGCAGCTTGTACCAGGCCACGGTCGGGGTCTTGTGATGGACGAAGTGCAAATTGTTGTTGAGGAACAGGAACGACAGCGGCGAGCGCTCGACGATCACCGTGCGGCCTTCCGGATGTTCCGACCATTGATGCTCGGCGAAAGTACGGATCGAGATCAGCGACTGGCCGAGCCAGACCGGCACCAGAATGTAAAGCCACAGCGGGATGCCGAAGCCGAACTGCACGATCGGCATCACGACGGCAAGGCCGATCGCATGCAGCAGCCAGGCCTTGCGGATCGCCTTGTCACCGGCGATCACGTGCTTGGCATCGTCGATGAAGAAGCCGACGCAGGACAGCCACGGGCCAAGCACGAAGCGGCCGGCCATGGTGTTGTTGATCTTGAGTAGGAATTTCATCGTCGGCGGCAGTTCGTCGTGCTGCCAGAGCGCCTGATAATAGCTTTCCGGATCGTCCAGCGGATCGGTCAGCCGCTCGTCGGCGTGGTGGCGCAGATGGATGGTCTTGAAGCGGCGGAACGGCCAGACCAGACCGATCGGCAGGAACACGAAGGCTTCATTGACCCGCGCGTTGCGTGTCGGATGACCGTGCAGCACTTCGTGCATGATCGACGATTGCAGTGCGGCGGTCAAAGCCAGGAGGGCGAGCGCCAGTATGGGGTAAGATGGCCAGAGCAGGAAACCGGTGGCGAGCCAAGTTGCGTAGCAGAAGAAGGCGAGTACCACGGTCGGCCACTCTATGGCCGGTGCGCTGTGTCGCCTGATGCTCTTGCTCGTCATGCTATCGACCACTGCCCCTCAGTCGCCGGAGCCCCAATTGGCTCCTGACAACATTGTGTCAGGAGAAGTGATTCCACTCAACGAGACAAAGTACACAAACTGTTGCGATTGCGCATTTTTGACCGCACATGTTACACATTGTAAACAGGCTTAGGGATTCATTTACGCCTGAGGTGCGCTCGGAAGCGATTCGGCGCAAATTTTTCCTCAATCGAGGTGGAGCACGCACATGGACAAGCGCGACCTGTCGACGATCTTCCGCGAGCGCCTGAAAACACTCTTGACACGCTCCGACCTCAACCAGTCGGCCTTCGCGACCGCGGTCGGCATCGACCGTTCGGCGCTGTCGCAGCTGCTGTCGGGCGCCTCGACGCGCCTGCCCCGAGCGGAAACGCTGCTCAACATCGCCGCCGAGTTCAAGGTGTCGCTCGATTGGCTTCTCGGCCTCAGCCAGGACGAGGGTCTCACCGGCGAAATCCGCGAGAGCCTGGAGATAGAAGAGGCACCGGACGGCTTCGACCGCACGCTGCTGGCCAAATGGCATGCCGAGGCGGCCGGCACCAAGATCCGCTACGTACCGGCCGGCATTCCCGACCTTCTGCGCACCGAAGCATTGGTCGACTACGAAGCCGGCATCACCAACAAGAGCCGCCTCGCCCAGGCCGGCGAAACGCAATACCGCATCGACTACAACAGGCGGCCGGAAACCGACATGGAAGTCTGCATGCCTCGCCATACGCTGGAGATTTTCGCCCGCGGCCTGGGTGTCTGGGATCGTTTCCCGGAAGCCGACCGCCGCGCCCAATTGCTGCACATGGCGACGCTGCTCGACGACCTCTACCCCACCTTCCGGCTGTTTCTCTATGACGGGCGGATTCGCTATTCCATCCCCTACACCATCTTCGGTCCCTATCGCGCCGCCATTTATGTCGGCGACATGTATCTGGTGCTCAACGCCACCCAGCCGATCCAGACGCTGATCCAGCATTTTGACAATCTGATCCGCGCCGCCGACATCAACGCGCACGAGGCGTCCGGCTTCGCGCACAGGCTGGCCGGCATGTCGTTCCCAACAGGCACTGTCTGATCTCTGGCAATCATGGTCTGATCTCTGGCAATCATGGTCCTCTGGTGGAGCCTCGTCCCGGCCACGCCATTTCCATTTTTGAAGGACAGCTCATGCCCGATCCGCGCCGCATCGTCGTTCCACCCCAGTCGGGCCGCGCCATCCGCGTCTCACAAGGCGACCTCATCCGCATCATCGATCCCAAAGGACAGCAGGTTTCCGATCTCTGGGCTTTCAGCACCGACCCGACGGTCGACTGGCTGAGCACCTCGCAGACCCGTGACATCACCGAGCGGCTTTTTCCCGCAATCGGCGACAGTTTCTTCAGTGCCGCCGCCAAGCCGATGCTGACGCTGGTCGAAGATGGCTCGCCGGGTCCGCA
>NZ_RZQY01000183.1:0-9567 GCF_003998575.1 Mesorhizobium sp. M7A.F.Ca.CA.001.10.2.1
GGCCTCGGCGGCGCCATAACCTGGAAGGTGACCGAGCCGATGACCGCCAGCCTGTTTGGCGAATATTCGCGCCTGATGGGACCGGCGGCCGATTCCAGCCTGGTCAAGGAGCGCGGCGACCGCAACCAGTTCATGATTGGCGTGTCGACCACCTACCGCTTCGATTTCACGATGTAGGTGAATCGAACGAGACGCTTTATTCCTGCCGTGGCTTCGGCTAAAAGCCCAGCCATGACCAGCTTTTCGCGCCTTTTCGCGATCGCGATACGAATTACAGGCCCGGTGTTCCGGGTGGCCTGAGCGCCGCCGGAGCCGCCGGGAGTTTCTGCGCGCCCCCTCGCGCTTTTTCCATAACATGATAGTTCACGCCCGAGCTTGTACGCCCGCCGGGCAATGCAAATGGCAGACCAATGACCGATACAACTGAAACGATCGACTATTCCAAAACGCTTTACCTGCCGCAGACGGATTTCCCGATGCGTGCCGGCTTGCCGGAGAAGGAGCCGCTGCTGGTCAAGCGCTGGCAGGACATGGATCTCTACCGCAAGCTGCGCGAGAGCGCTGCCGGCCGCACGAAATACGTGCTGCATGACGGGCCGCCCTACGCCAACGGCAACATCCATATCGGCCACGCGCTGAACAAGATCCTCAAGGATGTCATCACCCGCTCGTTCCAGATGCGCGGCTACGACTCGAACTATGTGCCCGGCTGGGACTGCCACGGCCTGCCGATCGAGTGGAAGATCGAGGAGCAGTACCGCGCCAAGGGCAAGAACAAGGACGAGGTGCCGGTCAACGAATTCCGCAAGGAATGCCGTGAGTTCGCCGCGGGTTGGATCGCTGTGCAGGGGGCCGAGTTCCAGCGCCTCGGCGTCATCGGCGATTTCAAGAACCCCTATACGACGATGGCTTTCCATGCCGAGGCGCGCATCGCCGGCGAGCTCTTGAAATTCGCCATGTCGGGCCAGCTCTATCGCGGCTCCAAGCCGGTGATGTGGAGCGTGGTCGAGCGCACGGCGCTGGCCGAGGCCGAGATCGAGTACCACGACTATGAGAGCGACACGATCTGGGCGAAGTTTCCGGTCGCCAGCTTGGCCCGCCCTGTCGATGGCGAGACCAAGCTGACGGAGGGCGCACTCGATCTGCTGCAGGCACATGTCGTCATCTGGACGACGACGCCATGGACGATCCCCGGCAACCGTGCCGTCAACTATTCGCCGCGCATCAACTATGGCCTCTATGAGGTCACGGCAGCCGAGAACGCATTCGGCCCGCAGTCGGGTGAAAAACTGATCTTTGCCGATGCGCTGGCCGAAGACTCCTCGGTCAAGGCCAAGGTCACCTTGAATCGTCTCCGCAGCGTTTCGGCGCAAGAGCTTGGAAGCCTTACGCTTTCGCATCCGCTCAAGGGTTTTTGCGGCGGCTACGACTTTGCCGTTCCGATGCTCGCCGGCGACCACGTCACCGACGATGCCGGCACCGGCTTCGTCCACACCGCGCCCGGCCACGGCCGCGAGGACTTTGACGCCTGGATGGATGCGGCGGTGGATCTGCGCGCACGCGGCATCGATCCCGCCATCCCGTTCACCGTCGACGACGGCGGTTTCTTCACCAAGGACGCGCCGGGTTTCGGCCCCGACCGGGAGGGTGGACCGGCGCGTGTCATCGACGACAACGGCAAGAAGGGCAACGCCAACCAGGCCGTCATCGACGAGCTGATCAAGCGCAACGCGCTGTTCGCGCGCGGCCGGCTGAAGCACAGCTACCCTCACTCCTGGCGGTCCAAGAAACCGATCATCTTTCGCAACACGCCGCAGTGGTTCGTCTACATGGACAAGGACCTCGGCGACGGCTCGACACTGCGCAGCCGGGCGCTCAAGGCCATTGACGACACCCGCTTCGTGCCCGCCGCCGGCCAGAACCGCATCCGCGCCATGATCGAGGAGCGGCCGGACTGGGTGCTGTCGCGCCAACGCGCCTGGGGCGTGCCGATCGCTGTCTTCGCCGATGCCGACGGCAATGTGCTGAAGGACGAAGCGGTCAACCAGCGCATCATGGACGCCTTCGAGCAGGAGGGCGCCGACGCCTGGTTCGCTGCTGATGCCAAGGAGCGTTTCCTTGGCAATCACGACGCTTCGAAGTGGAAGCAGGTGATGGACATCCTCGACGTCTGGTTCGATTCGGGCTCGACGCACGCCTTCACGCTGGAAGATCGTCCTGACCTGAAATGGCCGGCCGACGTCTATCTCGAAGGCTCCGACCAGCATCGCGGCTGGTTCCATTCGTCGCTGCTGGAAAGCTGCGGCACCAGGGGCAGGGCGCCTTACGACACCGTCGTCACCCATGGTTTCACCATGGACGAGGATGGCCGCAAGATGTCGAAGTCGCTGGGCAACACCGTGGTGCCGCAGGACGTCATCAAGCAGTCGGGCGCCGATATACTGCGTCTGTGGGTGGTGACGACCGACTACTGGGAGGACCAGCGGCTCGGCAAGAACGTGCTGCAGACCAACATCGACGCCTACCGCAAGCTGCGCAACACCATCCGCTGGATGCTGGGTACGCTTGCCCATGACGATGGCGAAGAGGTGCCGCTGGAGAAAATGCCGGAGCTGGAGCGGCTGATGCTGCACCGGCTGGCCGAGCTCGATGAGGTCGTGCGCTCGGGCTACGACGCCTTCGAATTCAAGCGCATCACCCGCATGCTGCTCGATTTCATGGTGGTCGAGCTGTCGGCGTTCTATTTCGACATCCGCAAGGACGCGCTCTACTGCGACGCGCCGTCGAGCCTGAAGCGCAAGGCTTCGGTGCAGGTGGTGCGCCATCTCTTCGATTGCCTGGTGAAATGGCTGGCGCCGATGCTGCCTTTCACCATGGAGGAGGCCTGGCTTGACCGTCATCCCGACGCCGTCTCGGTGCATCTCGACCAGTTCCCGCAAATCCCGGCGGACTGGAAGAACGAGGCGCTGGCGGAAAAGTGGCGCCAGGTGCGGCAGGTGCGGCGCGTCGTTACCGGCGCGCTGGAGATCGCGCGCGCCCAGAAGGTGATCGGATCGTCGCTGGAAGCGGTGCCGGTCGTCACAATCAACGACGCAGCGCTCGAAGCGGCGATTTCAGATGTCGACATGGCCGAGATGGCGATCACCAGCGATCTGGTCATCGCTCATGGCGAGGCACCGGCTGGTGCCTTCGCGATCGACGACGTCAAGGGTGTCGCCGTGGTGGTCGAGAAGGCCGAGGATCGTGGCCTGTTAAAATGTGCACGCTCCTGGCGCTACACCGCCGATGTTGGCCAGGATCCGGAATTCCCGGATGTTTCGGCCAGGGATGCGGCGGTGCTGCATGAATTGAAAGCGCTTGGCCGACTTTAACGGTTAGTCGGCTGGATCGGTGCACAAATGCCACGCCGGGCGGGCGAAAACCGCCCGCGCGTTGCCCTTAACGAGTGGTTGAGGTAAACACGCGAAACTCCGGAAGACAAATTGTCGCCGGATTTCCGTCGCAAGTGCTTGGACGATGGGGACCGGCCACAAGCTGGTGGCAATCGAGAGGCTGTCTAGAGTGGGACTTTTTGGCATGACCGAGAGATATAATGCGCGCTTGGCGCTGCTGGCGCCGCTTGTCGCGTCGGGCCTCGCTTTGTCGGGCTGCATGGGCTCTCCGACCTACGGCACCGACAAGACCGCCGGCGAACAACTGGCCGGCGATATTTCGGGCGCTTTTTCATTCGCGCCGAAGCGCAAGGAACAGATCGACTACAAGCCGCGTCCGACGCTCGTGAAGCCGGCGCCAGGCCAGAAGGAAGCGCTGCCGGCCCCGCAGGACAGCATCGAGACGGCGAGCGCCGAATGGCCCGAATCGCCCGAGCAGCGCCGCGCCCGCTTGCGCGCCGACGCCACCGCCCATCAGAACGACCCGGCCTATCAGTCGGAGATCATCGACGACGTGCAGACGGACCCGGCCTCGGTCAAGAGGGCGATGGCGGAGTCAGGGTCGAGCCACCCGCCGGCATGGACACCGGCCGATTCCGACAAGGGCCGTGCCGCCGAGATCCAGCGCCGCCTTGCCGACAGCAAGCAGGGCGATCCGAACACCCGCAAATATCTGAGCGAGCCTCCAGTGCAGTATCGTGTCGCGGCCGGCACGGCGCCGCAAGATCAGCTTGGCGAGGACGAGTACAAGAAGGAACGCCGCCTCAAGAAAGAGGCGGAAGGCAAGAAGGGCAGCGGCTGGTTCGACTGGATGCCGTCTCTGTAAGAACACCACGTTGTGTCGCCGGGCGTTGCGCCCGGTTCAGCCGCGCCGTTCCCGGAAAAATTCCTTGAGCAATAGACCCGCTTCGGTCTCGCCCATGCCCGGATAGATGTCGGGCGCGTGGTGGCAGGTCGGCGAGGCGAAAAAACGTACGCCATTGACCACGGCACCACCCTTGTCGTCGGCGGCGCCGAAATAAAGCCGGCGCAGCCGGGCAAAGGAAATGGCGCCGGCGCACATGGCGCAAGGTTCCAGCGTCACATAGAGATCATGGCCGGTCAGCCGCTCGGCCGACAGTTTGCGGCAAGCTTCGCGGATGACCAGCATCTCGGCATGCGCGGTCGGGTCGGCAAGTTCGCGTGTGCGGTTGCCGGCGCTGGCGACAACACCAGCGCCATTGGCGATGACGGCGCCGACCGGCACTTCGCCTCGCAAGGCGGCAGCCTCGGCCTCCTTCAGTGCCAGCGCCATGAAATCGGGCCGCTTCACGCGATTTCCACTCCGATTATCTCCTCGCCACCTGACGGAGCAAGTTCGTTTCGAATGAACCGCACTTGCTCCAGGCTTTTGATTTTCGTTTGTCTTTTTGGAAAAACCGGTCTCCACTTTTCCCTGACAAACTCCAGTGATCCTGTTATTGAGCGCAGGACCTCGAAAATCGGGACTCGGTTTTCGAAAATGATCATGCGCCACATCAAAAGTGCTACAGCGTTCGTTGCGCGCCCGAAAGGATGCGCCACGCTGTAGCAGCGCAAACGGATAAAGGCCACATGGACGACAACGACAAGAAATTCCGACCCAGGAACGGTCCGGCCAAGAGTGGGCCGAAAGCCGCGGGACCGCGCAGCCGTGATGGCGCCGCGGGCAAGGGCGGCAAGCCGTCCTTTGGCGCCAAGAAACCTTACGCACCGCGTGGCGATCGGCCGATGGCTGCCGATGGCGAGCGGCCGAAGCGCGATTTCAAGGGCGGGGACAAGCCTTTCAGCAAAGGCCCGCGTCCCGAAGGCAAGCCTTTTGAGAAGCGCGAAGGGCCGCGCAAGCCCTACGCACCGCGCGGCGACCGCCCGATGGCCGCCGAGGGTGAGCGCAAACCGTATGAGAAGCGCGAAGGACCACGCAAGCCCTACGCACCGCGCGGCGATCGCCCGGTGGCCGCCGAAGGCGAGCGCAAGCCTTTTGAAAAGCGCGAGGGGCCGCGCAAGCCTTATGCACCGCGCGGCGATCGCCCGGTGGCCGCCGAAGGCGAGCGCAAGCCCTATGAAAAGCGCGAGGGGCCGCGCAAGCCTTATGCACCGCGCGGCGACCGGCTGATGGCCGCCGAAGGCGAGCGCAAGCCCTATGAAAAGCGCGAGGGGCCGCGCAAGCCTTATGCGCCCCGTGGCGATCGCCCGGTGGCCGCCGAAGGCGAGCGCAAGCCCTATGAAAAGCGCGAGGGGCCGCGCAAGCCCTATGCACCGCGGGGCGACCGGCCGGCTGCGGCGGCAGCGGGCGGCGAAAAGCGTTTCGACCGTCCTAAGCGTGATTTCAGTGACCGCGCGCCGCGCGACGCCAGCGATCGGCCGAAGCGTGACTTCGTCGACCGCCCCAAGCGCGATTTCGGCGATCGCCCGAAGCGGGATTTCAACGATCGGCCGCAAGGCGCGTCAGGCGGCAGCTTCAAGCCGCGCCCGCGTCCCGCCGAGGGCGCGGAAGAGGCAGGCGAGCGCATCGCCAAGCGGCTGGCCCGCGCCGGCCTGGCCTCGCGCCGCGATGCCGAGGAGCTGATCGCCGCCGGCCGCGTCAAGGTCAATGGCCGCGCCCTGACTTCGCCGGCCTTCAACGTCATGCCTGATGACATCATCCATCTCGACGGCATGGAAATCCCGCCGATCGAGCGCACCCGGCTGTTCCTGTTCCACAAGCCGGCCGGCGTCGTCACCACCAACCGCGATCCCGAGGGCCGCAAGACCGTCTTCGACGTGCTGCCGGCTGAATTGCCGCGGCTGATGACCATCGGCCGGCTCGACATCAACACCGAAGGCCTGCTGCTGCTCACCAATGATGGCGGCCTCTCGCGCGTGCTCGAACTGCCGGCCACCGGCTGGCTGCGCCGCTATCGCGTGCGCGTCCACGGCAAGGTCGAGGAAAGCGCGCTTGCCGGCCTGCGTGAAGGCATTGCCGTCGACGGCGTGTTCTACGGTGCCATCGAAGCGACGCTCGACCGTGAGCAAGGCACCAATGCCTGGCTGACGATCGGCCTGCGCGAGGGCAAGAACCGCGAAGTCAGAAACATTCTTGGCTCGCTCGGCCTCGACGTGACGCGGCTGATCCGCATCTCCTACGGGCCGTTCCAGCTCGATGACCTCGCCGAGGGCCATGTGCTCGAGATCAAGGGCAGGGTTCTGCGTGACCAACTCGGCGAGCGCCTGGTCGAGGAATCCGGCGCCAATTTCGACGCCGATGTCACCAAGCCGTTTTCCAACAAGCCGGTGCGGCGCACCGAAGTTCGCGAGCCGGAGCCGGAGCGGCCGAAATTCACCCGCGACGGTGAGCGCCGCCCGATCGGCGAGGGCGGTTTGATCAAGAACCGCAAGCGCCGCGAAGGCAGCCGCGACGAGGCGCTGGGCAAACTGTCGACAAGTCCCGACAGAAGCGCGGAGAAGAGTTTTGGCGAACGCGGCCCGCGCCCCGAACGCAGCTTTGGCGACAAGCCGCGCGGCAATTTTGGCGACAAACCGCGCGGTGGCTTCGGCGACAAGCCGCGTGGTGCTTTTGGCGGCAAGCCGGGCGGTGGCAAAAAGTCCGAGCGCGAGCAGCGGCCGATCGAGCCGCCCGGCCAGCGCAAGGCCAATGTCTGGATGGCACCGGGCGCGCGGCCGATCGGCAAGGGCAGGGCCGACGCCGATGCCGCCAAGGCGGCTGAAGCCAAGGCGCGCAAGGCATCGTTCAAGCCGTCTTATGGCAAACCCGCCGGTGCAAGACCGTTCGGCAAGCCGAGAGGCGAACGTCCGGGCGGGGCTGGCGGCGGTGAGCGTCCGCGCAATGGTCCCCGAGGCCCCAAAGCGAGATGAGAATCGTCGGTGGTGAGTTTCGCGGGCGTCCGCTGGCGACGCCGCGCTCGAGCGCCATTCGTCCGACGACCGATCGCACCCGCGAGGCGGTCTTCAACGTGCTGGCGCATCGCTTTGCCGCGCAATTGGACGGCGCGCGCGTGCTCGACCTGTTCGCCGGCACCGGTGCGCTGGGGCTCGAGGCGCTGTCGCGCGGTGCCTCCTACGGCGTCTTCATCGAGGAATCGGCCGAAGGCCGTGGCCTGATCCGCGACAATGTCGAAGCCTTCGGCCTGACCGGCCGCACCAAGATCTTCCGCCGCGATGCCACCGGCCTTGGCGAAGCGGGCACGCTGGCGCCGTTCGGCCTCGTCTTTGCCGACCCGCCCTATGGCAAGGGCCTTGGCGAGCGCGCCTTGCAGTCGGCGAAAGCCGGCGGCTGGCTTCGCCCTGGCGCGCTGTGCGTGGTCGAAGAGGCGGCAGTGGCGCCCTTCGAGCCGGGCCCCGGCTTTTCCGTGCTGGACGAGCGCAACTATGGCGAGACCGTCATCCGCTTTATCGAGGCGGCCTGATACGCCTTCGCGATTGGCGGTTCCTCTCCCCCGCTTCACGGGGGCGAGGAACCGAGCTCCGCCTCTAAAATGACCAACAATTAACTTTGCTTGTCGCCAGTACCTTGCCTATCGTCTGCAGACAGAACCGGAGCCGTTGATGACATCCACGATTGAATGGCTGCGCGGAACGCTGTTGGCGTCCTCTTTGGCTTTTGTCATGACCAGCCCGGTGCTGGCCGAGAGCCCCGTCTTGCCCAACACGGTTCCGGCCGAGTTCAAGGTCACGGATTTCCTGCTCGACAACGGCATGGAGGTGGTCGTCATTCCCGACCACCGTGCGCCGATCGTCACCCATATGGTCTGGTACAAGATCGGCAGCGCCGACGAGCCGCCCGGCAAATCCGGCATTGCGCATTTCTTCGAACATCTGATGTTCAAGGCGACGACCAACCATGCGGCGGGCGAGTTCGACCGCGCCATCTCCGATATCGGCGGCTCCAACAACGCCTTCACCTCTTACGACTACACCGCCTTCCACGAGACGGTGGCGCCGTCGGCGCTCGAGCTGATGATGAGCTTCGAGGCCGATCGCATGCGCAACCTCATCCTCACCGACGATGTCATCAAGACCGAGCGCGATGTCATCCTCGAGGAGCGCCGCTCGCGCATCGACAACAGCCCCGAGGCCGTGCTGGACGAGGAGGTCGATGCGACGCTGTGGCAGAACCAGCCCTATCGCATCCCGGTCATCGGCTGGATGCAGGAGATGCAGCAGCTGAACCGCGCCGACGCTGTCGCCTTCTATGACAAATATTACCGGCCCAACAACGCGGTGCTGATCGTTGCCGGCGATGTCGACCCGGACACGGTGCGGGCGCTGGCCGAAAAGACCTATGGCAAGGTGGCGCGCGGCCCCGATCTGCCGCCGCGCATCCGTCCGGTCGAGCCGGAGCAGAACACCAAGCGCACGGTGACGCTCGCCGATGCCCGCGTCAGCGTGCCGAGCTTTTCCACCCAATGGGTGGTGCCGTCCTATCACACAGGCAAGCCGGGCGAGGCGGAAGCGCTCGACCTCTTGGCGGAGATCCTCGGCGGCGGCAATCGCAGCCGGCTCTACCAGGCGCTCGTCGTCCAGCAAGGTATCGCATCCAGCGCCGGCGCCTTTTTCCAGGGCACCATGCTCGACGACACCAACTTCACCGTCTATGGCGCGCCGCGCGGCGATGCTAAAATCTCCGACGTCGAAGCGGCGGTCGATGCCGAAGTGGTGCGCATCGTCAAGGATGGCGTCACGCCATCGGAGCTGGAAAAGGCCAAGGACCGCTATGTCAGGTCGATGACCTTTGCCCGCGACAAGCAGGATTCCATGGCCAACATCTACGGCTCGACGCTGGCCACCGGCGGCAATGTGCAGGACGTCCAGCAGTGGACGGACCGCATCCGCAAGGTCACGACAGACGAGGTCAAGGCCGTCGCCGCGCACTATCTCGTGCTCGCCCGGTCGACCACCGGCTATCTCTTGCCGCAGCAACAGGCGGGGAATTGATTTGATGAAGAGATCGAGCGTTGGCGCTGCCCCCCACCTGCCTGCCGGCATCCTCTCCCCGTACAGTGACGGGGAGAGGGGCGCCGTCATCGCCGGTTTCGCCAATCACCATGGTTGCAAGACGGACGCCGAGGTTGCGGCCAGCCTCCTTCTCCCCGTCACTATACGGGGAGAAGTGCCCGGC
>NZ_RZQY01000184.1:0-9566 GCF_003998575.1 Mesorhizobium sp. M7A.F.Ca.CA.001.10.2.1
ACGGGCGGAGCAGGAGCGAAGCGACGTCGCGGAGACCCGAGGATCCATGCCGTGACCTTGGCCGTGGAGTGCAGCGGAGCAGAATTCTGCACCGTAGTGACGCGTTGAAGTTGCGGCATGGATCCTCGGGTCTGCGCTGCGTCGCTACGCTCCTTGCTTCGCCCGTGGATGACGAAAACGATGAGCGCCGGCGCCAATCGTCAAGGCATGCGATCCTCCAACGAAACCCTCACCGATACCGCGCCTGGTTCCACTTATGACCGAGCAGCGACAGGATGATGATTAGGCCGTTGAAGAACTGCACGTAGAAGCCGCTCAATCCTGCCGCCACGACGCCGGTCTGGATGAAGGACACGGTGACAGCGCCGATGGCGCCTCCGACCACGGTGCCGATGCCGCCCCAGGTCGGCGTGCCGCCGACGAACACCGAGGCCAGCACCGGCAGCAGATAGCCATCACCGGCGGTCGGCCACCAGGTGAAGTTGATCATCACCGAGAAGGTGCCGGCGATCGCGGCCCCGATGCCGACGAAGACAAACACTTTCACCCGCACGCGCTTGACGTCGATGCCCATCTGCTGGGCGCTGTCGGGATTGTCACCGACCACCCTCACCTGCGCGCCGAAGCGGTGGCGGTTGTAGAGCATCGCCGACAGCACGACGAAGCCGATGGCCCAGAAGATCTGCACCGGAATGCCCAGGAGCTGGCTGGAGAAGATCGTATAGGCCCAGCTGTCGCTGAGGCTGGTCAGCGCCATCGACTTGCCTTCGTTGATGATCTGGATCAGGCCTCGCAGCAGGAAATTCATGCCGAGCGTCGCGATCAGCGACGACAGCCCGCCATAGACCACCAGCGACCCGACCAGGAAGCCGAGCAGCATGCCGGTGACGAGTGCGGCGGCGATGCCGAGGAACGGATTGTAGCCGGCCTGCACGACCAGCGCGAAGACCCATGAGGCAAAACCCATCGTCGCCGGAAACGACAGGTCGATCTCACCGCAGGTGACGACGAAGACCAGCGGCACCACCACGAACAGCGCAACGGGGAGCGTGGTCAGCACCGAGCGGTAGAGATACCAGGTGGTGAAGACGGTCGGGTTGGCGATCATGAACACCGTCATCATGACGATGAACACGGCGAGCGTGCCGAGCGCGGCACGGTTGTCGAGGATGAAGCCGCGCATCCAGTGATCGGAAGGGTGTTTCCACTCTTTCTGGGCACTGGGGCGGGCAATGCCGGCGGACGGCTCGTGCAGATCTGGCTCCATGGTCTTGCTCATCGTGCTCTCTGCTCCGCGTCGCCGGCATCGTGCAGTCCGGCCAATCCGCCGGGATGCGCGACCTCTTCCATGAAGTTGATGAGATCTTCGGCCGACTTGACCTCGCTGCGGTCGGTCGTCAGTGCGACCTTGCCGCGATCCAGCACGACGAAGCGATCGGCGATGTCGAAGACATGATGGATGTTGTGGCCGATGAACAGGATCGAGCGGCCGCTCGCCCGCACCTGGCGCACGAAATGGAACACCTTGGCGGTTTCGGTCAGCGACAGCGCCGTCGTCGGCTCGTCGAGGACGATCAGCTCGGCCTGCTTGTAGATGGCGCGGGCGATCGCCACGCCCTGGCGTTCGCCGCCCGAAAGCTGGCCGACGATCGACTGCGGCGTGAACACTTTCGAGGTGAAGCCGATCTCGCGCATCAGCCGGCTCGCTTCCTCGATCTCCTTGTTGACCCTGAGAAAGCCCATGAAGCCGGTCAGTTCGCGGCCCATGAAGATGTTGCGAACGATGGTCTGCTGCACGGCCAGCGCCCGGTCCTGGAACACCGTCTCGATGCCGGCCTCGCGCGAACGCGCCGCACTCCACCCGGTCACCGGCTTGCCGCGCACGAGGATTTCGCCGCTGGTCGGCTTGACCACGCCGGAGAGGATCTTGATCAGCGTCGACTTGCCGGCGCCATTGTCGCCGAGCAGGCCGACGACCTCGCCGCGGTCGACGCTGAGATTGACCCCGCCCAGCGCATAGACCTGGCCATAGGACTTGCTGATGTCGCGCAGTTCGATGAGGCGTTCTGCCATCGGATCCTCGCTTGATTGTCTGTTGCCGGCTTCGTCGCCAGCGGTCCCGCCGGCCGGGGCCTGAGATCCCGGCCGGCGGCTTGGGAGGTCAGCGCAGCGCCTGCTTGGCGAGCTCAGCGACGATCTCGTAATTTTCGGGCGTGACGAAACCGGCGCCGGTGTCGACATTCATCGGCGCCAGCCCCAGAACAACCTGCTGGCAGAGGCTGAGGATCGGCAGATAGCCCTGCAGGAACGGCTGCTGGTCGGCGGTCAATTGCACCCAGCCGCCCTTGAAGCCCTCGACGATCTGCGGGCTGGTGTCGAAGCCGAAATTGAATATCTCGCCCGCCTTGCGTCCGGCCGCCTGCATGTAGGTCGATACATTGCCGAGCATCTGCCCGCCGGGATAGCCGACCGCCTTGACGTCGGGATTGTTGAGCAGCGCCGCGGTAATCACCGGAATGGCCAGATTGGGATCGGACGCCCATTCGCCGCTCGGCGGAGAGGACAACTGGATGACCTCGACGCCAGCGTCCTTGAGCGCCGCCACCGTGCCGCGCTCGCGCGCGCCGCGGCTTTCGTTTTCGAACGGACCGATCATGATCGCCTTGTCGCCGGCCTTCAGCTTGCCCAGCTTGAACGCCTCGGCGCCGAGCGCGCGGCCCTGCTGCTCCTGCTGGGCGCCGACATAGCCGCCGCCGAATGCTTCCACCACCTTCGGCACCGGCACGTTCTGGTACATCATCTTGATGCCGTCCTTGTGCGCCTGTTCGGCCAGCGGCATGATCGACGCGTCGCCCGGGTGGCCCATCATGGCGATGCCGTTGGGCTTGACCGCGACGGCCTCACGCAGTTGCTGCACCATCTTTTCGATGTCCCACTGGGAGAAGATGTAGTCGACCTTCGGCCCGAGATCGGCCTCTGCCTGCTTGGCGCCATTGTAGACGATGGTGCCGAAAGCGTCGCCCTCGGCGCCGCCGACGAAGAAGCGGATGTGGACGTCCTTGCACCATTTGGCGTCGAGCGCCCGCGCGGGCAAGGTGGAGATCGCAGCGGCAAGCATCGTGGCGGCGGCCACGACGGTCGAGCGCAGAACTGTCCTTCTCATCGTCATGCTCATGCACTTATCCTCCCTTTTTGTCCTCGCAAGCGAGGAGTTCGACATTCGCTTCGGCAATGTGCGTTGCAGACATCCCGGCCGGCTCCTCCCGCCGGCCGATCCTCACATCGGGTTCGGCAGGTAGGTGGCCCCTCCTCTGCATTGCTTCAGATATTCCAGCGCCCGCACCTGGCCGGTGATCTCGAGATCGCCGCGATAGACCGGGTCGTGCCAGCCCTCGATGTCGATGGCGCCCTTGTAGCCGGCCAGCCGCAACTCGCTGATCACCCGCGTCCAGTCGCTGTCGCCAAAACCCGGCGTGCGCATCTGCACGAAGGGCAGTCGGCCGAACACGCCATGCTCGCGGATCACGTCCCAACGCACCGTCGCGTCCTTGCCGTGGACGTGGAAGATGCGCGGCGCCCATTTGCGGATCTGCGGCATCGGGTCGATCAGATAGACGAGTTGATGGCAGGGCTCCCATTCCAGCCCGAGATTGTCATCGGGCACTTCGTTGAATATCAGCTCCCAGGCGTCCGGATTGTGGGCGATGTTCCAGTCGCCGGCGGCCCAGTTGCCGTCCATGGCGCAGTTCTCGAACGCGATGCGGACGCCCTTGTCGGCGGCGCGTTTGGCCAGCGGTCCCCAGACCTTCTTGAAGCGCGGCAGGCTGTCCGGCAGAGGTTTGCCGCGCAGGCGGCCGGTGAAGCCGCTGACCATCGAGGTGCCGAACAGATGCGCGTTGTCGATCACGGTCTCCCAGGCCTTGAGCACGCCGCGATCGACCTCGCCGTCTTCCAGCGGATTGCCGAACACGCCGAGCGAGGACACGGTGACGTCGGCATCGCCGATCGCCTCGCGGATCTGGCCGGCGAGAAGCGCCAGGTCCTTGCCGCCAAGCGTCTGCCAGAAGAAGGGTTGGATGCTCTCGAAGCCGAGCGGCAGGATCTGTTTGACGTAAGCCGCCGGGTCGTCGAGATTGGCCCGCACCATGGTGCCGATCCGGATGTCGAGAAGCGGGTTCGGCGTCATTGTGCGTCCTCTGCGATTGTCACGCGGCGGCCGGTCTCGGCGCTTTCGATGGCGCCAAAAACCATGGCCAGGCTCTTGATGTTGTCGGCGCCGCGCGTTTCCGGCTCGGTGCCGGTCTGGATGGCGTGCACGAAATCCTGGAGAATGCCGAGATGGCCGCCGACGCGATCGGACGCATCGAGCGGCGGCACCGCGATCGGCTGGGTTTTGTCGAACATTCCGTCGCGGCCCGGCATCACTGCTTCTGCCCTCAGCTCGTCATTGCCGTCCCAGAGCAGGCTGCCGCGCTCGGCGACGATGCGCCATGTACTTTCCCAACTGGTGCGGAAGCCGGCGGCGCACCAGCTCCCGGCATAGGTGAAGACCTTGCCGCGGCCGAGATCGAAGACGGCGCTGGCCGACGATCCCTGCCGGTACCAGGAATTGGCCGGCTCCCATTCCTGGCAATAGACGCCGGCCGGCTCGCCGGCGACCATATAGCGGGCGGCGTCGAATGTGTGGATCGCCATGTCGAGCAACAGCACATGCGCCATCTCCTCGCGAAAGCCGCCGAAATGCGGTGCGACGAAAAAGTCGGCGTGGATGCTGGTAGGCGTGCCAATGGCGCCGGAGTCCAGGAACCTGCGGATGCGCCTGACATTGGCGACATAGCGGCGGTTCTGCACGACCGCATGGATGCGCCCGGCGCGGTGCGCGGCCTCGACGATGGCGCGCGCATTTTCCCGACTGTCGGCGAGCGGCTTTTCCGTCAGCAGATGGCAATTGTGGGCAAAGGCGGAAAAAGCGACTTCGCGCCGTGCAGCTGGAACCACCACGTCGAACACTGCTTGCGGTTTGGTCTGGTCGAGCACGGCGTCGAGATTGCTGCCGATGACGGCATTGGTGAGGTCGTATTCGCGCGCCCTCGCCCGTGCCCTGTCGGCATCGAGATCCACTAGGCCGATAAGGGTGAGCCCGTGGATCTGCCTGATGGCATCGAGCCAGGCCTTGCTCATCGCTCCGCAGCCGACCAGGACGACATCGATCATCCAGCGCTCCTCCTCCGCTCGGTCCCTCCAGACCGATCGTCACGGCATCCACGGCAGGACCGTAAACGTTTTTCCGTAAACGTTTACGAGAACACACCCGAAGGCGTAGAATGTCAATCGGCCCTTGGCGAAATTCGTCTTACCGCCTTGGCCTGAGCGGCTACCGGTGCTAGCCAAGCAAGGGGGAGAACAGTCTCTTGGCGTCCAGCATTCACGACCTTGCCCGTCACTTGAACATATCGATCGGCACGGTGTCGCGGGCGCTGAACGGCCGCGCCGACGTCAATGCCGACACGCGCCAGCGCGTGCTCGAGGCGGCCAGGACGCTGAACTATTCGCCGAACCAGTCCGGCCGCAGCCTGAGGCAAGGCGCCACCCGTTCGATCGCCTTCATGCTGCAGCCGCATCCCGGCGACCAGCAATATGGCGAGCCGTTCTTCATTCCGTTTCTGATCGGGCTGCAGGCCAGGCTTGCCGAAAGCGGGCTCGACCTGACCGTGGTCATGGGCGCGCCGGGCGACTACCAGCAGGAGCGCCTGCGCCGTGTCGTCGAGACGCGCCGCGCCGATGCCGTGCTGCTGGCCTGGACGCGGCGCGAGGACGAGCGCATCGACTATCTCACGCAAGCCGGCTTTCCGTTCGCCACGCTCGGCCGCAGTCGCTCCGGGGCCAAGTCCTATCCTTCCCTCGACCTCGATTTCGAGAAGGCCGGCGCCGACGCCGTCGACCGCCTTGTGGCGCGCGGTCACCGCCGTATCGCCGCTATCCGCCCGTCGCTCGACCTCAATTTCGGCTATCTGTTCCTCGCCGGCTACCGCAAGGCCTTGCGGCGGCACGGCATCGAGGTCGACCCGGAGCTGATCGCGTCCGGCTTCATCAACGAGGCCGGCGGCTACAAGGTGACGCCCCAGGTCATGCGCTCCAAGGCCCCGCCGACCGCCATCATCTTCAACAATGATGCAATGGCGCTGGGCGGCTGCAAGTCGCTGGCCGAGATGGGCATCAGGCCGGGCCAGGACATGGCGGTAACCGTCATCGTCGACACGCCGCTCTGCCGCTATTTTTCCCCGGCGTTGACCGCCTTCCGCCCGGCGCTGGAGCCAATGGGACAACGGCTTGCTGAAATGCTGCTGGCGTCGCTTCCCGCCTTCGCCGGCCCGGAGGGGCCGCGGATCATCCGCGAAGTCTGGCCGCTGGAACTGGTGGCGCGCGACAGCGATTGATGGTGGCAGCAGGGCCGCCGATGTCGTCTCCCCTCAAACAGCACACCGGTGCCGCAGTGCACCGGCCGCAACCTTGAATGCGCGGGAGGCGCTGCAGGTTCCGGATCGCGCCACAACCAGGGCGATCAGCGATAGCCGGCCTTAAGACACTGGCGCCGCTCCGCCCTCTGCCGTGCGCCGTGCGATAAACTCATCCAGCACGCCTGATGTGGCGGCAGCCGTTGCCGGCGGCGCGAAATCGGCAAGCACCCGCCTCCAGACACCGGTGGCGCGCTCGCTCGCTGTCTTCGAGCCGCTTTGCGTCCAGTTGCCGAAATTCGACCAGTCGGCCACCAGCGGTTCGTAGAAGGCGGTGCGGTAGCGCGCCATGGTGTGACCGGCCGAGAAGAAGTGGCCGCCCGGCTGCACCTCGGCGATCGCCTCGAAGCCGATCGTATCGGTGTCGCCGGGCGTCGCGGCACAAAGTTCAGCCACCGTCTGCAGCGCCTCGATGTCGGTGATCAGTTTCTCGAAGGAGACACTGAGGCCGCCCTCCAGCCAGCCGGCGGCATGGATGCACATCGTCGCCCCGGCCAGCACCGAGCCCCACAGCGCGAACTGCGTCTCGTGCGCGGCCTGCGCGTCTGAGATGTTGGCGGCACTGCCGCCGCCCGATCGCCACGGCAGTCCGGTGAAGCGCGCCAGCTGACCGGCGCCCAGCGTCGCCTTGACGTGCTCGGGCGTACCGAAGGCCGGCGCGCCGGATTTCATGTCGACATTGGAGGAGAACGAGCCATAGACGACCGGTGCGCCGGGCTGACGCTGGCGCAGATCGTGCGGCCCGGCGAGCGCCTCGGCATGCTGCAGCGTCAGCGCGCCGGCGACCGTGATCGGCGCCATCGCGCCAGCCAGGCAGAACGGCGTGATGACGGAGATTTGGCCCGCGCGGGCGAAATCGATGATGCCTTGCGCCATCGGGATGTCGAGCTGGCGCGGCGAGTTGGTGTTGATGACGGTGTAGCAATATGCATTTGCCAGAAACTCGTCCTGCGACAGGCCGCGCGCCAGACGAATCATCTCGAACCCGTCCTCGACCTGCGGCGTGCCGCGCGCGAAGACGAACGGGAGCTTGTCCGACAGCGTCAGCTGCGCGCGGTTGACGGCATAGTGGCGAAAGCGGTTGTCGACATCCTGCGGTTCGATGCAGGGCCCCAGCATATGCAGCACGTCGAAATGCTGCACCAGCCGCATGAGATCCTCGAAATCCGCCAGTGTTCCCGGCCGCCGGCCGCGCTCGAGATCGGTGACGTTCGGCGCCCCGCATCCGGCGAGGAAGGTCATCGAGCCGAGCTCCAGCGTCAGATCGCGGGCGCGCGAACCGGCGTGAGCGTGGATCGATCTCGGCGCCGAGGCGAGTGCCGCCGTCACCATGTCGCGGCCGATGCGCACCATGTCGGTGTCCGGATCGACCAGCGCGCCGGCGCTGGCGAAGTGCTCACGCGCCTGCGGCAGCAGCACCTTGATGCCGAGCTCTTCCAGCACCCGCAGCGCCGTTTCGTGAATCGCGGCCACCTGATCATCAGAAAAGATCGGCTGTGGCAGGAACGGGTTCTTCAGCGAATGGTAATTGGGACGGCGGCTGCTTTCGCTGCCGGCCTCGCCCGTGCGTCCACGCCGGCGCTCGCGCCTGCCGTCCCGTGCCGCGTCATCGACCATCGGAAATCCTCCTCATTGCCGCATTGCCTTGCCCAGGGGATCATAGGGCGAGGCCGCGACGACATGCGCCGGCCGTTCCTCCCCCACGACATGCACGGAGAGCGCGGTGCCCTCGCCCGCGAAATCGCGGTCGACCAGCGCCAGCGCCAGGCTCTTGCCGATCGTATAACCGTAACCGCCCGAGGTGACGAAGCCGACACGCCGGCCCTGATGCCAGACCGGCTCGAAGCCGCTGGCATCGGCGTCGAGCGCATCGATTTCCAGCGTCACCAGGCATTGGCCGCTGCCGGCCTCCCGCTGTTTCGACGCTGCTTCGCGGCCGATGAAGTCGCTCTTGCCGAAAGCGATGAAGCGGTCGAGACCGGTCTGGCCCGGCGTATAGCCTTGCGTGAATTCGCGCGACCAGATGCCGAAGCTCTTCTCCAGCCGCAGCGCATTGAGTGCATAGTAGCCGATTTCGGCAAGGCCCAAATCCTCGCCAGCGCCCAGCAGCGTGTCGCGCAGAGTGGCATGCATGGTCACGGGGCAACTGATTTCGAAGCCGAGCTCGCCTGATATAGACAGCCGCGCCACACGTGCCTGCACCATGCCGATGTCGAATGTGCCGCAGGCCATGAACGGCAGCGCTGCGCCGGACACATCCTGATGCGTCGTTCGCTCCAGTATTTTGCGCGCGTTCGGCCCGGTCAGCAGGAAGCCGCTCATCGTGTCGGAGAGGTCGCCGACGGTGACGCCTTCAGCCGCATGGCTCTCGAACCAGCGCATGTGGAATTCCCGGAGATAGTAGGAGCCCATCAGCCAATAGCTGCCGCCGCCCCAGTTGAAGACGGTGAGGTCGCCCTTCAGCCGTCCGTCATGACCGAGCATCGGCGCCAGGCCGGCCCGCCCCGGCTTCGGCAGCCTGCAGGCGAGCAGCCGGTCGAGCCAGGCTTCCGCACCTGGCCCCGCCACCGCATAGCGCGAATAGGCCGAGATATCGACGAGACCGGCGGCGCGCCGCACCTGCAGCGCCTCGTCGCCGACGATGTCGAAGGCGTTGGAGCGCCGCAGCGTCGTGTTCTCGGCAAATTCCATCGGCGCGAAATAGGCCGGGATTTCCAGTCCCCAGGAAGCCGTCCATTCGCATCCCGCCGCGCTCATGCCGTCATAGGCACCCGGACGTTTCAGCGGCCGGCCGGCGGGCAGTCGTTCATTGGGAAAGGTCATCACGAAGCGGCGCGAATAGAACTGGCGCGTCGTCTGCCTGAGATATTCCCGGTTGGCGGCGAAGGCGCCGTAGCGAGCGATGTCCATGCCGAAGATGTCGGCCTGCGGTTCGCCGAAAATCATCCACTCGGCCAGCGACTTGCCGACGCCGCCGCCCTGGCTGAAGCCGGCCATGACGCCGCAGGCAACCCAGTAGTTCCTCAGCCCGCGCACCGGCCCGACACTGTC
>NZ_RZQY01000185.1:0-9551 GCF_003998575.1 Mesorhizobium sp. M7A.F.Ca.CA.001.10.2.1
CACCGCGCCGGTCGTCTTTGGCCGCCTGCACGTGCTGCCGGTCGTCACCGGCTTTCTCGCCGCCTATCCAGACGTGGACATCCGCCTGACATTGGCCGACCGCATAACCCAGCTGGTCGAGGACCATTTCGATCTCGCCATCCGCATCGGCCAGTTGCCCGATTCGAGCCTGGTCGCCATCGGCGTCGGCGCGATCCGCCGCGTCGTCTGCGCCAGCCCGGCCTATCTTGCCGAACACGGCACGCCGACCACCCCGGAGGATCTGGAAACACACGATTGCATCACCTTCGAGGGACTTGCCTCCGCCGCCAGTTGGAGCTTCACCAAGGGCAAGGCCGAAATCCCGGTTCGGGTCCGCTCGCGGCTTCAGGTCAACACCGCCGAAGCGGCCATCGATGCGGCGATTGCCGGCGTCGGGCTGACACGCGTGCTTTCCTACCAGATCGAAGCCGCGCTGCGGTCCGGCACGCTGCGCATCCTGCTGCAGGAGTTTGAGCCAAAGCCATGGCCGGTAAGCCTGGTGCATGCGGGCCACGGCCTGCTGCCGGTCAAGCTGCGCGCATTCCTCGATTTTGCCGCCCCGCGCCTGAAGGAGCGGCTGGCGCGGCTGATGTAGCGGAACCAGGCCAACCCCCATTGGCGACCGTTCTTCGTTGCCAGCCAAAGCGCCCTGCGGCCATTTCCTTTTTTCCCGCGCTTGGTGTAACCAACGCTCACCTCCTCACCGGGCTCCCCCCAAATGCTCTACATCAGATCGCTGACGTTCAATTTCGTCTTTTACGTCAACCTGATCGTCCAGATGATCCTCTGGACCCCATACTATTTCCTGTCGCCCCGGCACCGCGCCTGGTTCGTGCCGAAATTTTGGTCGCGCACCTCGATGTGGCTTTACGACAAGATCGCCGGAACGAAGAGCGAGATCACCGGCCGGGAAAACCTGCCCGAAGGCTCCTTCATCCTGGCCCCCAAACACCAGTCGTTCTGGGATGCGATCGCCTTCTTTCCCTATCTTCACGACCCGCTCTACATCCTGAAGCGCGAGCTCACCTGGATCCCGTTCTTCGGCTGGTACATCATGAAGATGCGCATGATTCCGGTTCATCGCGGCAGCCGTTCGAAAGCGCTGAAGGCCGTGGTCGCCGCGACCAAGGCGGAGATGGCGCGCAATCCTCGCCAGCTCATCATCTACCCCGAAGGGACAAGACGCGCGCCGGGCGACGAGCCGGCCTACAAATACGGCATCGTCGAAATCTATGCGCAACTTGGCATTCCGGTGGTGCCGGTTGCCCATGTCGCCGGTCTCTATTGGCCGCGTCGAAAATTTCTGCGCTACCCCGGCACCGTGAAGGCGCGCTTCCTGCCGCCGATCCCACCGGGACTGAGCAAGGACGAATTCATGGCCCGGCTGATCGGCGAGACCGAGGCTGCCTGCGACCAGTTCCTGATTGATGCCGCGCGCGGCCCAAACCCGCCTGCCTTGCCGCCGACAGCGGTGAAAAGACTGCAAGAGCTGGACAACGCCGCAAGAACCAAAGCCTGAACCGGAAGTCTCCTGCCGGCAGTTCTCAGCCGAAAACGGCCAGCGCGGTGGTCAACACCAGCGTCGCGGCAAAGACCAGGTTGACGATCCGCGAGGCCGCCGGCCGGCGCAGGAAGCGCGCGAATGCCACTCCCAAGACAAGCCACAGAGCATGGATGGCGACGATCATCAGCGCGAGAGCCATCAGCTTCAGCCATGGACCAAGCTCAGTGTTACCCTGTTTGGGCGAAGCACCGGCGAACACGGCGGCGATTGCCACATAGGCCTTCGGATTGGCGACCGCGAGAAGGAATCCAGCCAGCCATGTTGGACACGAAGCCTCCGCGCCGCGTGCTGCCATGGGCGGCGCCGTGGCGATCTTGAAGGCGAGATAGAGGATGTAGGCCGCCGAGGCGAAAGCCAGCAACGGCGCCAGCTTCGGCATCGAGGTAAGCACCGCCATGACCCCGGTCGCGACAACCAGAAGCACGGCGATCGTGCCCAGGATGATTCCCCAGGCATAGCCCAGCGAGTGGCGCAAACCGAAGGCGGCCCCAACGGCGGTAACGCTTATCGTTGCCGGACCCGGGCTGCCCATGATCACCAGGGCGGCAAGCACGAGCGCGAGAAGTTGCCCCCAAAAGTCCGGCTGCGAAAGAAGCGGCTCAGTCATCTCTCCTCTGTCCTGCCTTGCGCGAAGAGACGGTATGGCAGGACCAGAGTGGCGTCTTGGACGTTCGTGCGAGGCGTCGCGCCTGAAGCTTCAGCCGCTCGCTTTGTCGAGTTCGGCCATGTCGGCGGCGGTCAGTTTCAGCGACGCCGCCCTGATCAGGCTGTCCATCTGTTCAGGCTTGGTGGCGCTGGCGATCGGCGCGGTGACACCCGGCCGCGCAATCACCCAGGCAAGCGCGACTTCCGCCTGCTTGGCCGAATGCCTTGATGAAACCGCGTCGAGTGCCGCAAGGATGCGCATGCCGCGCGCATTGAGATAGTCTTTCACGCCACCGCCGCGCGGGCTTTGACCGAGATCGGCATCGCTGCGGTATTTGCCGCTGAGAAAACCCTTGGCCAGGCTGAAATAGGTGATGACGCCGATGTCCTCGGCCACGCACAGATCGCGCAACGGCCCATCGAAGGACGAGCGATCGTAGAGATTGTATTCCGGCTGCAGCACCTCGTAGCGCGACAGACTGCGCAAGCTCGCCACATCGAGTGCGGCACGCAACTGGCCGGCGTCGAGATTCGAACAGCCGGCATAGCGGATTTTGCCCTTGGCGAGCAGCTTCTCGTAGGCGCCAAGCGTTTCTTCATAGGGCGTTGCGGGGTCCGGCCAGTGCGACAGATAGAGATCGATGACTTCGGTCTGCAGCCGCTTCAGCGATGCGTCGACGGCCTTTTCGATGTATGCGGCGGACAGGTCCTTGTGCCCCTGCCCCATATCCGAACCGACCTTCGTGATCACCACGACCTTGTCGCGATTGCCACGGTCTTTCATCCATTTGCCGATGATGGTTTCCGATTCACCGCCTTTGTGGCCGGGAACCCAGCGCGAATAGGCATCCGCCGTATCGATGGCGTTGAGGCCGGCGCCGACGAAGCGGTCGAGCAGGTCGAACGAGGTTTTCTCGTCGGCGGTCCAGCCGAAGACATTGCCGCCCAGAACCAGCGGCGCGATGGTAAGGTCGGTGCGACCGAGACGACGTTTCTGCAAGGCGGATCTCCGGGATGATTGGGGCGGGCAAATGGCGCCCGCGGGCTGAGGGTCGGAGCCTAACCTAGGTCTTGCCTGAACGAGGTCAAAGGCCTGGCCGCCTTTTTCCGCAGAGCCAGCTTCACAAAGGCGCGACCTGGCTGGCGACATCCTCCAGCCAGTGGTCGCTTATGCCCAGTGCCTCGAGATGCTCAAGCGTGCTCAGCACATAGTCCTCGTTGTTGCCGGACTGGCCGACCGCGCCGCGCACCACGGCCGCTGCATCCGCCGCGTCGAGCGCTCCGGCATATTGCTCGTGCTGGCGGTCGACAATGTAGACCACCGCGTCGACCGTACCGCCCCCGTCGAGGCGAATCTTGAGCATGCGCTCCAGATAGACATTGGTGACCAGTTCGCGCTCGCGAAGATAGGCCATGACCTCGTCGCGCAAGTCGCCGGGGACGCGGAATGCGAGGCCGACGCAGGACCCGCCACGGTCGAGGCCGAGCACCAGCCCCGGCCGCTCGCGCGTGCCGCGATGCACGAAGGAATAGACGCAGAGCGAGCGCCGGTAACCATGCAGGCGGGCACGCTGGGTTTCGACATGCGCGAATCCCGGCCGCCAGATCAGCGAGCCATAGCCAAACACCCAAAAATCGCCCATATCGCCGCGCCTGATTGCAAAAGATGCCAACACCGCACCCGGACCGGTGTTTTTTCCGCCCGTCCCGTCTAACTATTCGTCTGTCTGCCTGGCGGAATCGACCACCCGTCCGCAACACCCATGCGATAACGAGAGCCAAAGCATGACGTCAAGTGACGAACGCCAGCCAAGTAACCGTCGCCGCCTGTTCTGGCTTGCAGCATTCATCGTCCTGCTGTTCGCCCTCTACAGCGGCGGCTGGTTCTATCTGGCCGACCGCGTCAGGAGCGAGGCCGACAAGGCGGTCGCCACGCTCAACAAGAATGGCGTCGAGGCCGGCTGCGCCAATCTCCAGGTCAGCGGCTATCCCTTGAGCTTTACCGTCTCCTGCGACAACCTCGCCTATGAAGACGATGCCAGGAACATCGCGGCCTCAGCCGGCAGTTTCAACGCAGCCGCCCAGATCATCCAGCCTCTGTCGCCGGTTGCCAATCTGCGCGGCCCGCTCAGGACCTCAGTTCCGGACATGGTGCCGCTGTGGATCGACTGGGACAATCTGCAGGCCAATTTCAAATTGTGGTGGCCGCTGCCGCAGCGGATTTCTCTGGAGGCGGAGGGCCTGTCCGGCCAGACCGATCCGGCCGACGACACCGATCCGGTGCAACTGTTCAGCGCCGGCAAGGCATCGGGCCAGCTGCAGCCCAACGGCGAGGATATCGACTATCTCGGCAGTTTCGGCGATCTCGAGATCGACCCCGGCGCGATTGGCGGGCGCGTGCTTCCGGCGCTCGATGCCAGTGGCGACGTGACATTGAAGAACGGTGTCGCACTGATCGGCACGCAGGTGAAGAGCCTTCGTGGCCAGGCGATCGAGATCCGCAACCTTGACCTGTCGTCGGGCACGGCGCGCATCACCGTTTCGGGACCGCTCTCGGTTGATGCCGAGGGTCTGGTCAACGCCGATCTGATGATCAGGCTGAAGGACCCGAAGGCGGTGGCGGCCATCCTTGGCGCCGCCATACCCGAGCAGAAAAGCCAGATCGAGCAGGGTTTTTCTGCCCTGGCGGTGCTCGGCAACGAGCCGTCGATGCCGCTGAAGGTGGTCAGGGGCAAGGCCTCGCTCGGCTTCATTCCGCTGGGCAAGATCAAGCCGGTCGAATAGCTCAACCATGGCAAAACCCGTGAAGCTGCTGAGCGTTGGCGCCTTGACGCTGGACACCATCCTGCGCGTCGAGACACTGCCTGTGCATCAAGGCAAGTTCATTGCCTCCGACGGCGTCCAGATCGCCTCGGGCATGGCCACCAGTGCTGCCTGCGCCGCGCATCGCCTGGGGGCCGAGGTATCGCTGTGGGCGAGTGCGGGTGACGATGCCGTCGCCGACCAGCTCATCGCCGGCATCAAGGCCGAAGGCGTCGATTGCACCTTTGTGCGCCGCGTCAGAGGCGCCCGCTCGGCGCTGGCCTCGATCCTGGTCGACGCGCATGGCGAGCGCATCATCGTGCCGTTCTATGACGGGCTGGCCCAGGCCGATCCCGAAGTCTTGCCGGTCGCCGACCTCACGGCATTCGACGCCGTGCTGGTCGATGTCCGCTGGCCGGGCGCGGCAGCGTTGGCACTCAAGGCGGCACGCGCCGTTGGGCGTCCGGCGATCCTCGATGCCGACACCGCACCGTTGCCGGTCCTGGAACAGCTGTTGCCGCTCGCTACGCACATCGTCGCTTCGGAGCCGGCGGCGCGCATCGTCTGCGGCCAGGCGCTCGATCCGGAAACGGCTTGCGCCGATCTCGCCAGCCGCACCGACGCCTTTGTCGCGGTAACCGGCGGCGCGGCGGGCTGTTGGTGGCACGACCGTTCCGCAGGCTGTGTGCGCCATGTCGCGGCGCCGAAAATCAAGGCGGTCGACACACTGGCCGCCGGCGATGTCTTCCACGGCGCCTTCGCCGTCGGGTTGGCGGAAGCCATGCCGGTCGAGCAGGCTTTGCGCTTTGCCAGTGCGGCCGCGGCGCTCAAATGCCTGCGCTTCGGCGGCAGGCTGGGCGCGCCGGATAGGGCCGAGACGCTGGCCATGGTTGCGCAGGCCTGGCCAGCCTGAAACTGACGCTTTTGTTTTGACGCAATTCCCAAGGGAAAGCGCTAGCGCTTTTCCCGGGAAAAACGCCTCACACTTTTCCTGGAATTGCTCTAGCCCTTCGCGGGATGCTCGACGGCCTGGCGACCGAAATCGGGCACGTCGATGTCCTGGCCGGCTTCGATGATCGAGCGGCGCACAGCCCGCGTCCGGGTGAACAGGTCGAAGAGCTTTTCGCCATCGCCCCAGCGGATCGCGCGTTGCAGCGACGCCAGGTCTTCCGAGAACCGCGCCAGCATTTCGAGAATGGCGTCCTTGTTGTGCAGGCAGACATCCCGCCACATGGTCGGGTCGGAGGCGGCAAGGCGGGGGAAGTCGCGGAAGCCGGAAGCCGAATATTTGATCACTTCGGACTTGGTTACCGACTGCAGATCATCGGCGGTGCCGACGATGTTGTAGGCGATGATGTGCGGCAAATGCGAGACGATGGCCAGCGTCATGTCGTGATGCTGCGGATCCATCGTGTCGATGTTGGCGCCGCAGCGGCGCCAGAACTCCGACAGCCTCTCCAGCGCATCCGGGTCGGTGTCGGGCAGCGGCGTGAAGATGCACCAGCGATTGTCGAACAGGTCGGCGAAACCGGCGTCGGGGCCGGATTTTTCCGTGCCCGCCAGCGGGTGGCCGGGAATGAAATGGACGCCTTCAGGCACATAAGGCTGCATCTGCGCGATGACGGACGCCTTGGTCGAGCCGACATCGGTGAGGATCGCGCCCGGCTTCAGCGCCGGCGCGATTTCCTCGGCAACCGCGCCGGATGAGCCTACCGGCACCGAAATGATGACAAGGTCGGCATCGCGGACAGTCTCTCTCGCATCGGTGGTATAGCTATCGCCCAGCCCAAGCTCCTCGGCTCGCGCCAGCGTCGCCGCACTGCGCGTTGATATGGCTACGTGACGGGCCAGCCCCTCGCGGCGGATGACGCGGGCCAGCGACGAGCCGATCAGGCCGATGCCGACCAGCGCGATCTTTTCAAACATCGGTGATGTCATGGTCTCTAGCTTTTCAGGAATGTCGTGAGAGCGGCGACAACGCCGCGATTGGCCTCTTCGGTGCCGACGGTCATGCGCAACGCGTTGGGAAAGCCATAGCCCGAAACGCGCCGCAATATATAGCCGCGCGCCGTCAGATAGTCGTCCGCCGCCGCCGCCGAATGCTTCTGGTCATCGGGAAAATGAATGAGAACGAAATTGCCGACGCTCGGCGTTACCCGCAGCCCGAGCTTTGTGAATTCCTCGCTCAACCAGGCAAGCCAGGTCTCGTTGTGCGCCACGCTGCGCTCGACATGGGCGCGGTCGCGGATGGCTGCGATACCGGCCTCGATCGCCGTCGCATTGACGTTGAAGGGACCGCGCACGCGGTTGATGGCGTCGACGATATGCATCGGCGCATACATCCAGCCGATCCGCGCGCCACCGAGGCCGATCTTGGAGAAGGTACGGGTCATCACCACGTTCTCGGTGCTGCCGACCAACTCGATGCCGGCCTCATAGTCGTTGCGGCGGACATATTCGGCATAGGCCGCGTCGAGCACCAGAAGCACGTGCCTGGGCAGGCCGGCATGCAGCCGGCGCACCTCCTGGAACGGCACATAGGTGCCGGTCGGGTTGTTGGGATTGGCGAGGAACACGATCTTGGTGCGCGGCGTGACCGCGGCCAGGATGGCGTCGATGTCGGCGCGCTCATCTGTTTCCTTGATCGTCACCGGAACGGCACCCGCCGACTGGATGTAGATCTTGTAGACCATGAAGGCGTGTTCGGTGATGACGGCCTCGTCGCCGGGCGCCAGATAGGTCTGCGCCAGCAGGCCGAGAATCTCGTCGGAACCGTTGGAACATATGATGTTCTGAGGGTTGAGGCCATGCACCTCGGCGATCGCTTCGCGCAGCCGCCTGGCGGTGCCGTCGGGATAGATGTCGAGCTTGCCGGCAATCTCGCGCGCGGCTTCGATCGCTTTCGGCGAGGGCCCTAGCGGATTCTCGTTTGATGACAGCTTGTGGGCCTTGGCGACGCCGGCGGGCGCCGTGCTCTTGCCCGGCACATAGGCGTCGATGTCCATGATGCCCGCACGCGGGGTTGGACGTGCCTGGTCCGGTGTCTGGCTCATGTCGCAAAATCCGTCGAGAACGCTTCCTCGGGGAAGCCGCAGCGGAAATACAAGCCGTGGCCTGCAATGTCGAGAGGCGACAGCCATCGCCCAGGGCTGGCCGTTGACGACGGCGCGCCACAGCCCTAGAAGGGGTGCGAACTTCCGTGGTGATTTGGCCGGTCGGCTTGCAGCCACGTTAAACAACTTGCTAAAGGGCCGTTTGCATCCTGTAACCGGCTTTGCGACCGCAATGCCGGTTTTTTGTTGTCCGCGCCGGCCGGACACCCGTATCGGCATCGACTTTCGACAAACGCGATGCGTGGGCTCAAAGTGTGAGATGGATGTCATGGCCGTTCTGCGTGCCCGCAAAACCAACAACGAGGTCGACCAGCCGTCGAGCCCGGTTTTGCGTTTTGGATCCGACAAGCCGCTCAAGCTGGACGCCGGCACGCTGCTTTCACCGTTCCAGATCGCCTACCAGACCTACGGCACGCTGAACGATGCCCGCTCCAACGCCATCCTCGTCTGCCATGCACTGACCGGAGACCAGCACGTCGCCAGCACCAATCCGGTGACCGGCAAGCCTGGCTGGTGGGAAGTGCTGATCGGCCCCGGCAAGATCATCGACACCAATCGCTTCTTCGTCATCTGCTCCAATGTCATCGGCGGTTGCCTTTGGTCCACCGGTCCGGCCTCGACCAATCCCGCCACCGGCAAGCCCTATGGGCTTGACCTGCCCATTATCACCATTCGCGACATGGTGCGGGCGCAGCAGATGCTGATCGACCATTTCGGCATCGAAAAACTGTTTTGCGTGCTCGGCGGCTCGATGGGCGGCATGCAGGTGCTGGAATGGGCGTCGAGCTATCCGGAGCGCGTCTTCTCGGCGCTGCCGATCGCCACCGGCGCGCGCCATTCCTCGCAGAACATCGCCTTTCATGAGGTTGGCCGCCAGGCTGTCATGGCCGATCCGGACTGGCATGGCGGCAAATATTTCGAGCACGGCAAACGCCCGGAAAAGGGCCTGGCGGTAGCGCGCATGGCCGCCCACATCACTTACCTGTCGGAAGCCGCCCTGCACCGCAAGTTCGGCCGCAATCTGCAGGATCGCGAAGCGCTGACCTTCGGCTTTGACGCCGACTTCCAGATCGAAAGCTATCTGCGCCACCAGGGCATGACCTTCGTCGATCGCTTCGACGCCAATTCCTACCTCTACATGACGCGGTCGATGGACTATTTCGACCTTGCCGCCGACCATGGCGGCCGGCTGGCCGATGCTTTCGCCGGCACGAAAACCCGCTTCTGCCTGGTGTCGTTCACCTCGGACTGGCTTTTTCCGACCGAGGAGAGCCGCTCGATCGTGCATGCGCTCAACGCCGCCGGAGCATCGGTATCCTTCGTCGAGATCGAGACCGACCGCGTCATGTAGAGGTAGGAATTGGCGTCGAAGCGATCGACGAAGGTCATGCCCTGGTGGCGCAGAT
>NZ_RZQY01000186.1:0-9537 GCF_003998575.1 Mesorhizobium sp. M7A.F.Ca.CA.001.10.2.1
GGGCAGCCGACGTGCTGGTTGCGCTCGGCGTCAAGATCGACATCTCGCCCGAATTCATCGGCCGCTGCATCCACGAGGCAGGCGTTGGCTTCATGTTCGCGCCTGCGCACCATCCGGCGATGAAGCATGTCGGCCCGACTCGCGTCGAGCTCGGCACCCGCACCATCTTCAACCTGCTCGGGCCGCTCTCCAATCCGGCCGGCGTCAAGCGGCAGCTGGTCGGTGTGTTCCTGCCGGAATGGATCCTGCCGGTTGCCGAGACGCTGAAGGCGCTGGGTGCCGAGCATGTCTGGGTTGCCCATGGCGACGGCTATGACGAGATCACCACCACCGGCGAGACGCAGGTTGCCGAACTGATCGGCGGCGAGATCCGCAGCTTCACCCTGACGCCTGAAGCGGTTGGGTTGCCGCGCCACAGCAAGGACGAATTGCGTGGCGGCGATGCGGACTACAACGCCAAGGCCTTGCGCGATATGCTGGGCGGCGCCGCCGGCGCCTATCGCGACACCGTGCTGATGAACGCCGGTGCAGGACTGGTTGTGGCCGGCAAGGCGACGACGCTTGGCGACGGCATCGCGGCGGCGGCGCAAGCCATCGATAGCGGCCGTGCCCTGCGAGTGCTCGACAGGCTGGTCGAGATTTCGAACGGATAACGGATAGAGCGTGTCTGACATTCTTCGCAATATCGAGGCCTACAAGCGCGACGAAATCGCGGCAGCAAAGGCACGCGTGCCGTTGGCCGAAATCAAGGCCCGGGCAAAAGACGCCGACGCACCGCGCGGCTTTCTTGCCGCACTGGAAGCGAAGCGCAAATCCGGCGCCTTCGCGCTAATCGCCGAGATCAAGAAGGCGAGCCCTTCCAAGGGTCTGATCCGTGCCGATTTCGATCCACCGGCGCTGGCGCAGGCCTATGCCAAGGGTGGTGCTGCCTGTCTTTCGGTGCTGACCGATGCACCGTCCTTCCAGGGTGCGCCCGAATTTCTCACCCGGGCGCGAGCCGCCGTCGCGCTGCCGGCGCTGCGCAAGGATTTCCTGTTCGATCCGTATCAGGTCTACGAAGCCCGCGCCTGGGGCGCGGATGCCATCCTGATCATCATGGCCAGTGTCGACGACGTCCTGGCCAGCGAGCTCGAGGCGACGGCCTTCGAACTCGGCATGGATGCACTGGTCGAAGTGCACGACGAGACCGAGACGCAGCGCGCGCTAAAACTGTCGTCGCGGCTGATCGGCATCAACAACCGCAATCTGCGCACATTCGAGACCAGCCTCGACACTTCCATGCGGCTGGCGACGATGGTTCCGGCCGACCGCTTGCTGGTCAGCGAGAGCGGTATTTTCTCGCATGACGACTGCCTCAGGCTGCAAAAGAGCGACATCGGCACTTTTCTTGTCGGCGAGAGCCTGATGCGGCAACAGGACGTCACCGCGGCGACGCGCCTGCTTCTGACAGGCAAGGCTTTGGCCGAGGCCATCTGACGATGGTATCGGGCCTTACCCATCTCGGCGCGCAGGGCGAGGCCAACATGGTCGACGTCGGCGACAAGGACGAAACAACGCGCACGGCGATCGCCGAAGGCTTTGTCGCGATGCAGCCCGAGACGCTGAAGATGATCCTCGCCGGCAACGCCAAGAAGGGCGATGTGCTCGGCACTGCGCGCATCGCCGGTATCATGGCGGCGAAGAAGACGCATGAACTGATCCCGCTCTGCCACCCGCTGCTTTTGACCAAGGTTTCCGTCGACATCGAGCCCGACCATGCTTTGCCGGGCCTGAAGGTCACCGCACTGGCGCGCGTCACCGGCAAGACGGGTGTCGAGATGGAAGCGCTGACGGCTGCCTCGGTCGCCTGCCTGACCATCTACGACATGGCCAAAGCAGTAGACCGCGCCATGGTCATCACCGGCATCCGCCTGGTCGAAAAGACCGGTGGCAAGTCGGGTGACTACAAGGCGAGCGCCTGATGGCGCTGGTTCCTATCGCGGAGGCGCTTGAACGCCTGCTTGATGGCGCGGCGCCTCTAGCCGGCGAAAGCGTTCCCCTGTTCGAGGCTGTGGATCGTGTTCTGGCGGAACCGGTCGTAGCACTTCGCACCCAGCCGCCTTTCAATGCTTCCGCCATGGACGGCTATGCAGCGCGCGCCGCCGACGTCACGTCGGTCCCATCCAGGCTGTCGGTGATCGGCATGGCGCCGGCTGGGCGTGGCTTCGACGGCACGGTCGGCCAGACGCAGGCCGTGCGCATCTTCACCGGCGCGCCGCTGCCCGAAGGCGCCGACACCATCGTCATCCAGGAGAATGTCCGCGATCTCGGCGGCGGCGAAATCGAAGTGACCGAGCCAACGGCGCAATGGCGCAATATCCGCCGCATCGGGCTCGATTTTTCAACAGGCGACATGCTGCTGGAAAAAGGCCGCTTGCTCGACCCGGCGGCACTGTCGCTGGCAGCATCGGCCAACCATCCTCGGGTCAGCGTGGTGAAACGGCCGCTGGTCGCCATTATCGCCACCGGCGACGAATTGCTGCCGCCGGGCAGCGATCTCGGCCCGGACCAGATCATTTCATCGAATGCCTATGGCGTCGCCGCCACCGCACACTCGGTCGGCGCCCGCGCGCTCGATCTCGGCATTGCCGCCGATCGCAAGGAGGCTATCGCCGAACTGGTGCAAAAAGCGGTCGCGGCCGGTGCGGATGTCATTGTGACGCTTGGTGGCGCCTCGGTCGGCGATCACGACCTGATCCACGACGTGCTGACCGGCGAAGGCATGACGCTCGGCTTCTGGAAGATCGCCATGCGTCCTGGCAAGCCGCTGATGTTCGGCCGCCTCGGCGATATCAGGTGCATCGGCCTGCCCGGCAATCCGGTGGCAAGCCTGGTCTGCTCGCAGTTGTTCCTGAAGCCGCTGCTGGCGCGGCTCGGCGGCCGCAATCATCGCCAGGACATACGTCCGGCACGGTTGGGTGCCGCCATGCCGGCCAATGATCTGCGCCAGGACTATGTGCGAGCGGTGGTCAGGGAAGATGACGGCGCGCTGGTGGCGACGCCGTTCGGTATCCAGGATTCCTCGATGCTGAGAATGCTGGCCGACGCCAACGGGCTGATCGTGCGGGCGCCGTTTGCCCCCGCAGCAGCTGCTGGCGAGGCTTGCAGCGTACTGATGCTGCGCTGAAGCAGCGCAGAACAAACCATTAATAACAAACAGAAAATTACGTCGGCGCTATTCCGATATCAAGGCGCGGGTCAGCGGATGCGCCGGATCGGCAAGGCCGTCGACAATGCTGAAATGATGCCGGTCAGGCTCGACCACGGTGCCGGTGGTGGCGCCGAGGCCGGTCCAGATGTTGGCAAGCAGCGCATTCTGGCGCAGGAATTCGGCGCGCTCGCCGCCACCGGCCCAACAGGTGATGCGGGCACCATCCATGGGCCGCAGCAGCGCCGGGCTTTCAGCCAGCGCCTCATCTTCGTCGATGGCCAGAGTCGCGTTCATCTCGGTGCGCATGATCGGACGCAGATCGTGGACACCCGAAATCGAAACGACATGGCGCACGCGCCGCGCCACATCGTCCGTCAGAGACGTGGTTGTCGTCACCATCCGGCTGGCAAGATGGCCGCCGGCCGAATGTCCGGTCAGCATCAGCGGCCCGTCGACCATTGCCGCCGCCTTGCCGATCGCCACGCCGATCTCCTGGACGATGCCGGCGATGCGTAAGTCCGGGCACAGCGTGTAGGACGGCATCGCCACGGCAAAGCCGCTGCTGACCGCACCATTGGCGAGATGCGACCAGAAACTCTTGTCGAACGCCTTCCAGTAACCGCCATGGATGAACACCACCAACCCTTTGGGCGTGGCGCTGGGGAGGAAGAGATCGAGCCGATTGCGTCGCCCATCGCCATAGGTGATGTCGAGCCGTGCCCGGCCCTGCGCCGAGAGTGCGTCACGAAACGCTTGCGCAGGCTCCACCCACGCGGCCGGCCATCGGTCGCTGCCGGCGATATTCGCACCGTTGGCATAGGCATCATCCCAATCGACGATGTGACGTTCGAACATCTGCGCCCTTCCCCAAAAACGGCATCGCTGTTCCGCTAGCAATGGCCACCGCCACGCCATGCGTCAATGCTCTAGGGCAAAAACATTTTAGGCTTGAAACAAATTTCGACTGGTGCGATCCTGCCCGCACGAACAGCCGACAATGGGAGGTCTGCTGTGCTGCCCGAAGCCTGCAAATGGTCACCCCGTTCGGGTGGCGTCGAGCAAGGCGCGACTTGCGGCACGAAGCCTCCTCAAAAAAAGCAGGACCTTCAGATCACTGGTCAGGCGCCTCGCGCACTGGCCGTCCAGCAGACAGGAGAGCGGCGACATGCTTGGGCCTTCAGCGCATATCGACACGTTCACGCGCGATCACCTGCCGCCGCCGGAGCAATGGCCTGAAATCCTGCTCGACGGCTTCGACTATCCCGAACGCCTCAACGCCGGTGTCGAACTGACCGACAGGCTGGTCGAGAAAGGCCTGGGCGACCACACCGCGCTGATCGGCAATGGCCGCCGCCGCACCTACAAGGAACTGTCCGACTGGACGAACAGGCTGGCCCACGCGCTGGTCGAGAATTATGGGGTCGAGCCCGGCAACCGGGTGCTGATCCGTTCGGCCAACAACCCCGCCATGGTCGCCTGCTGGCTGGCCGCCACCAAGGTTGGCGCCGTGGTCGTCAACACCATGCCGATGCTGCGCGCCGGCGAACTCGCCAAGATCGTCGACAAAGCGGAAATCACCGTCGCGCTCTGCGACACCAGGCTGATGGACGAGATGACCGCCTGCGCCAAGGACAGCGCATTCCTCAAGCAGGTCATCGGTTTCGACGGCACCGCCAACCATGATGCTGAACTCGATCGTGCCGCTCTCGACAAGCCGGTGACGTTCACCGCAGTCGACACCGGCCGCGACGATGTTGCCCTGCTCGGCTTCACCTCGGGCACAACAGGCGTTCCGAAGGCGACGATGCATTTCCACCGCGACCTGCTGATCATCGCCGACGCCTACGCCCGCGAAATCCTGGAGGTGACGCCGGACGACATCTTCGTCGGCTCGCCGCCGCTGGCCTTCACCTTCGGCCTTGGCGGACTCGCCATCTTCCCGCTGCGCTTCGGTGCGGCGGCGACGCTGCTGGAGCAGGCGACGCCACCCAACATGATCCACATCATCGAGACCTACAAAGCGACGATCTCTTTCACCGCGCCGACTGCCTACCGCGCCATGCTGAAGGCCATGGATGAAGGAGCGGACCTGTCATCGCTGCGCGTCGCCGTTTCGGCCGGCGAAACCTTGCCTGCTCCCGTTTTCGAAGTGTGGACACAAAAGACCGGAAAGCCGATCCTCGACGGCATCGGAGCCACCGAGATGCTGCACATCTTCATCTCCAACCGTTTTGACGACATGAAGCCCGCGTCGACCGGAAAGCCGGTGGGCGGCTACGAGGCGCGCGTCGTCGATGACGAGATGCGCGAGGTGCCACGCGGCGCGACCGGCAGGCTTGCGGTGCGCGGACCGACCGGCTGCCGCTACATGGCCGATGACAGGCAGAAGGAATACGTGCGCGACGGCTGGAACCTCACCGGCGATACCTTCACGCAGGACGAGGACGGCTTCTTCCATTTCGCCGCACGCTCCGACGACATGATCGTCAGCGCCGGCTACAACATCGCCGGTCCCGAGGTCGAGGCGGCGCTGCTGGCGCACCCGGACGTCGCCGAATGCGCTGTCATTGGCGCCGAGGACGCCGAGCGCGGCCAGATCGTCGAGGCGCATGTCGTGCTAGCGCAGGGCGTCGCGCCCGACGCCCTCACCACCAAGCGCCTGCAGGACCATGTCAAGGCAATGATCGCGCCCTATAAATATCCGCGATCGGTAAAATTCATCGCCGCTCTGCCCAAGACCCAGACCGGCAAGATCCAGCGCTTCCGGCTGCGCACGGAGAAAATCGATTGAGCGAGCCATACGATCCGGCGTCCGAAGGCGCCCAGATGTCGTTCAAGGAGCGCATGTCCTACAGCGACTACCTGCACCTGGAGAAAGTGCTGGAGGCCCAGACGCCGCTGTCATCGGCGCATGACGAGATGCTGTTCATCATCCAGCATCAGACCTCCGAACTCTGGATGAAGCTCGCTCTACACGAGATTGGAGCCGCGATCCGTTCCATCCGCGCCGACCGGCTCGAGCCGAGCTTCAAGATGCTGTCGCGCGTTGCGCGGATCTTCGAGCAGCTGAACAATGCCTGGGATGTGCTGCGGACGATGACGCCGAGCGAATACACCGAGTTCCGCGACGCGCTCGGCCAGTCCTCGGGTTTCCAGTCCTGGCAGTATCGCGCCATCGAGTTCATGGCCGGCAACCGCAACCTGGCCATGCTCGGGCCGCACAAGCACCGGCCCGACCTGAGCGGAAAGCTGGAAGCGATCCTGACCGAACCATCGCTCTACGACGAAGCGCTGCTGCTGCTTGCGCGCAACGGATTCGACATCGGTGCCGATGCCAAGCGCACGGACTGGCGTGAGACGCGAACCGAGAATGAAGAGGTGCTGGTCGCCTGGCAAACCATTTACCGCGATCCGCAGCGCTACTGGATGTTCTACGAACTGGCAGAGAAGCTGGTCGACTTCGAGGATTATTTCCGCCGCTGGCGCTTCAACCACGTCACCACGGTTGAGCGCATCATCGGTCTGAAACGCGGCACCGGCGGCACGTCGGGTGCTTCGTATCTGAAGAAGATGCTCGAGGTGGTGCTGTTCCCGGAACTGTGGACGGTCCGCACCCGGCTCTGACATCGTCGAAATGAAAACAGCGACGCGCGGCGGCGGAACACCCTTCGCGAACAACCGGGGACTGACTGACCATGAGTGGATTTCCTGATCTCGCCGCAGTCGAAGCGATGGATGCCACAGATCCGCTGCGGGCCATGCGCGACCGTTTCATTCTGCCGGAGGGGGTGATCTATCTCGACGGCAATTCACTGGGGGCAGCGTCTCATGCCGTTTTCGGCGAGCTGCAGCAGGCGGCAACCCAGGAATGGGCCCAGGACCTCATCCGAGCCTGGAATACGGCCGGATGGTTCGAGATGCCGATCGAACTCGGCGATCAACTCGGACGCCTGATTGGAGCCGCGGCCGGCCAGACCGTCGTCTGCGACACGACGTCGACCAACATCTACAAGGTGCTGCATGCGGCGCTGGAGATTCGGCCGGGCCGGTCGGTCATCGTCGCCGAGGGTGACAGTTTCCCCACCGACCTGTACATCGCCGAAGGCGTGGCCTCGACACGGGACGGCGTCCTGCTGCGCCTCGCGGGCGTCGACGCGCCCACTATCGAAGAGCTGATCAACGAAAACGTCGCGGTGGTGCTGGTCAACCACGTCAACTACAAATCGGGTGAACTGCGCGACATGGCGGCGCTGACGCGCAAGGCTCATGCGGCCGGAGCGCTGATCGTCTGGGATCTATGCCACACCGCCGGCGCCCTGCCCGTCGAGCTCGATCACGCAAATGCCGATTTCGCCATCGGCTGCACTTACAAGTACCTCAACGGCGGTCCGGGCGCACCGGCCTTCATCTATGCCGCGCAGCGCCATCACGGCGATATCAGCCAGCCGCTCAGCGGCTGGTGGGGCCATGCGCGGCCCTTTGCCTTCGAACGGGGGTATGTTGCCGGCACCGGTATCCGCCGCTTTCTGTGCGGCACCCAGCCGGTCCTGTCGATGCGGGCGCTCAAAGGCGCGCTTGCCATCTGGAACGACGTCGACATGGCGGCATTGCGAAAAAAGAGCGTCGCGCTGACGGAACTGTTCATCCAGCTCGTCGAAGCAAAGTGCGGCGCCTATGGCCTCACGCTGGAGACCACCCGCGACGCGACCAGGCGCGGCAGCCAGGTGTCGTTCCTTCACGATCACGGCTATCAAATCATGCGGGCGCTGATCGAGCGCGGCGTCATCGGTGATTTTCGCGCGCCATCGACCATCCGTTTCGGCTTCACGCCCCTCTATATCGGCTACAAGGATGTGTGGCTGGCGGTTCAAGTGCTAGAAGACATTCTGCGCACGGGCGCATGGAAGGACCAGCGTTTCGCCGTCAAGGAAGCCGTTACCTGACGCAACGATCCCCGCGATTTGCCGTCGCCGCCCTCACTGCCCGGCAGATGACGGAGGGCTGATTCCAGCCACAAATGCCAACAGACGTTGGCGTTTTGGCTCCGTTTCGTTCACGGCAAACGAACGTCCCGAAGATTGATAGCGTCCCTTGTGGAGGTCGATCGGCAGATGATGCCAAGCCTTGGGTCGAGGATGAGCCACAGGTCATTAACCATAATGGTTTCAATGTGAGCAGGCGCATTGCCGTGGTTGGCGCCTGTCGATCGCGACCCGCTGGCAAGCCCAAATAATTTCAGCAGCCTTAACAAATTCATTAAACTTTAAACGGTTGCAGAACACAACTGGAACAGATAGTGTTTGTTCTGGGTTTGTTTTTCGATTCTGGTTTCAGGTAATCTGGGGGCCGCCATGCTGACACGCAAGCAACATGAACTGCTGATGTTCATCCATGAACGCCTGAAGGAGAGCGGCATTCCGCCATCCTTCGACGAGATGAAGGAGGCGCTCGACCTTGCCTCCAAATCCGGGATTCATCGGCTGATCACCGCACTTGAGGAGCGCGGCTTTATTCGCCGGTTGCCCAACCGGGCACGCGCGCTGGAAGTGCTGCGATTGCCGGACTCGATCGCGCCCGGCCTCAACGCGGCAAAGAAGTTTTCGCCAAGCGTCATCCAGGGCAGTCTCGGTCAGGGTGGTGCCCTTGGCCGGCAGATCAAGCCGGCGCCTTCGCGGATGCCCTCGCCCGGCAATGATGACGATGCGGTCTCCGCCGTGTCGATACCGGTCATGGGCCGTATCGCCGCCGGTGTGCCGATCGATGCCATCCAGCATCAGACGCATTCGATCTCGGTGCCGCCGGACATGATCATGGGCGGCGCCCACTATGCGCTGGAGGTTAAGGGCGACTCGATGATCGAGGCCGGTATCTTCGACGGCGACACCGTCATCATCCGTAATGCCGACACGGCGAACCCCGGCGAGATCATCGTGGCGCTGGTCGATGAAGAGGAAGCGACGCTGAAGCGGTTCCGCCGCAAGGGCGCTTCCATCGCTCTCGAAGCCGCCAATCCGGCCTATGAAACCCGTATTTTCGGCCCAGACAGGGTCAAGGTGCAAGGCAAGCTCGTCGGCCTCATCCGCCGCTACTGAGGCGGCTGCGGGTTGGCCGCTGGCTTCTCGGGTTTCTTGAAGGGTGCCAGCCCCCTCGCCTCACGAGAGTATTTGCGTTGCGTGTGCCAGGGCCGATATGGGCTGTTCACCGCGAAGCTGATTGTCGCCGGCGTGGTCGCCGATTGGCGATCGAAGAAGACCGCGGCACTGCCTTTGCGAGCCAGTTGCCGCTTGGTGATGACGAGAACCAGCGGATTGTGACAGGCGTCATAGGCGGTGGCGTCATTGATGACG